>NZ_KB290544.1:12035-29426 GCF_000282835.1 Pandoraea sp. B-6
ACGAAATCACGACCGTCGTCCCACGACGTACTCCGTCATACAGGCTGTCCCGACTTTTCTGGAGATTCGACGCATGGCAACACCGCTTCTCGGCCAGATGATGGCTGCGCCGCTCCTGATTTCCACATTGCTCACCCATGCCGCGCGTCATCACGGCGATACCGAAATCGTGTCGCGTCGCATCGAAGGCGACATCCACCGTTATACCTGGCGTGACGTCGAGCACCGGTCCCGCCAGCTCGCGCAGGCGCTGCGCCGGCTGGGCGTGGGCGACGGCGAGCGCGTGGGCACCTTGGCGTGGAACAGCTATCGCCACCTCGAGCTGTATTACGCCGTCTCCGGCATGGGCAGCGTGGTGCATACGGTGAACCCGCGCCTGTTTCCTGAGCAGATCGCCTACATCGTCAATCACGCCGAAGATCGGTATGTGGCCTTCGACATCAACTTCATTGGGCTGATCGAGACTATCGCGCCACAGTGCCCCGGCGTGCAGGGCTGGATTGCGATGACCGATCGCGCGCATCTGCCGACATCGAGTTTGGCGCTACTGTGCTACGAGGATCTTATCGGCGTTGAAGACGGCGACTTCCCGTGGCCGTCGATGGACGAGAACACGGCCTCGGGACTTTGCTATACGTCGGGCACGACGGGCCACCCGAAAGGCGTGCTCTACAGTCATCGCTCGACGGTGTTGCATGCCTTCGGTGCAGCGCTCCCCGACGCGATGGCCATGTCGGCGCGTGACGCCGTTTTGCCCGTGGTGCCGATGTTTCACGTCAATGCATGGGGGCTACCGTATTCGAGCGCGTTGGTCGGTGCGAAGCTGGTTTTCCCCGGCAAGGATTTGGACGGCAAGTCGCTGTATGAACTCTTCGAAGCGGAGGGCGTTACGTTTTCCGCCGGCGTGCCGACGGTCTGGCTGGGATTGCTCACGCATGTGAAATCGATCGGCGCGCGCTTCTCGACGCTCGAGCGCACGGTGATCGGGGGTTCGGCGTGCCCGCCGGCCATGTTGCACACGTTCGAGACCGACTACGGGGTGCGCGTCATCCATGCGTGGGGCATGAGTGAGATGTCGCCGCTGGGCACGCTGTGCCATCTGCGCAAGCATCATCGCGACCTGCCGGCCGAGGCGCAGCAGCATATTCTCGAGAAGCAGGGGACGGCGATCTACGGCGTCGATCTCAAAATCGTGGGCCCCGACGGCAAAGAACTGCCGTGGGACGGCAAGGCGTTTGGCGATCTGTACGCGCGCGGGCCATGGGTGCTGGATCGTTACTTCCGCTCGGATACCCCGCCGCTGGTCGACGGCTGGTTCCCCACGGGCGACGTGGCCACGATCGATCCTGAGGGATACGTGCAGATCACGGATCGCAGCAAGGATGTGATCAAGTCGGGGGGCGAGTGGATCAGTTCCATCGACGTGGAAAACGTCGCGATGGCGCATCCCGAGATCCACGAGGCGGCCTGCATCGCGATTCGTCACCCGAAATGGGAGGAGCGGCCGCTGCTGGTGGTCGTTCGCAAGCCCGGCTCGACGCTCACACGCGAGGACGTGCTGGCGTTCTACCAAGGCCGGGTCGTGAAATGGTGGATCCCTGACGATGTGGTCTTCGTCGACGAGATTCCCCACACGGCAACCGGCAAGATGCTCAAGCTCAAATTGCGAGAGGCGTTCCGCGATTATCAGGCGGCATCCTAGGCGTCGTGTTGCCGTCTCCGGGGTGGGGGGCGTCGGCCGAGAACCCGCTCGGAAACGTCTCACCTGGCACGCGGATGGCGCCCGAAATCCAGCATTGACGCCGTTTTTCGGGCGATCCCGCACCGCCGTGGTCGCCCGTCCCCTCTATAATGTCAGCCTGAAATTCCTCTGGATGCGGCCGTCTCAGCCGCGTCGTTCATTGGTCTTCCCGAAGGAGATGCAGTGCATCTGCTGAGTGCCACGGCCGGCCTCGTGCTTGTGAATGGCGTGAGCTACGGCCTGCTGCTGTTCATGCTGTCGAGCGGACTCACGCTGATTTTCAGCATGCTGGGCGTGCTGAACTTCGCGCATGCCAGCTTCTACATGCTTGGGGCGTACTTTGCCTACACGTTCTCGGCAGCGGTCGGGTTCTGGCCGGCGCTGTTCGCCGCGCCGCTGATCGTTGGCCTGATCGGGGCTGCGTTCGAGCGCGGCGTGTTGCGGCGATTGCGTGCGCGCGGTGCGTTGGCGGAGTTGCTGGCGACGTTCGGCCTCGCGTATATCGTGGTGGAGCTGGTCCAACTCGCATGGGGCCGCGGCCCGGTCGATTACGGCGTACCAACGGTCTTCGAAGGCGTGCTCGTTCATGTGGCGGGCATCGCGGTGCCCGCGTACCGGCTGTTTCTGATGGGGCTTGCGTGCGCCATTGCCCTGCTCGTGTGGGGCGTGTTTCGCGCGACGCGGGCGGGGTGGATACTGCAGGCCGCCCTATCGCAGCCAGCGATGACCCAGGCCCTCGGTTACGACGTGCCTGCGCTTTACACAGGCGTTTTCGCCTGTGGCGCGGCGCTGGCGGCGCTTGCGGGGGCGGCGGGGGGCAACGTGCTGGTGACCGAGCCGGGCATGGCGGCAACGGTCGGCAGCGTGGTGTTTGTCGTGGTCGTGGTCGGCGGGCTGGGTTCGCTGGGCGGGGCGTTTGCGGCGTCGTTGCTGATCGGCCTGCTCCAGACATGGGCCGTGACGAGCGATGCGAGCCTCGCACGGTGGTTGGCGCAGAGCCCTGGGGGAACCGACGGCACCGCTGGTGCTGCGGGTGCCGTCATGAAAGCCGTGGCGCCCCTGTCGCACCTGACCGTGGCGCAGCTCGCGCCAGCGGTGCCGTATCTGCTGATGGTGGCGGTGCTGTTATGGCGTCCGCGCGGGCTTTTCGGCGTGCGGGAGGGGTAATGGACAATGTGATCGCCCGTTCGCCGGTGGCGCCGCCTGTATCCTGGCGCTGCCACCTGGGCGCGTGGTCGGCCTTTGCCGCCATCCTCGGCCTGGCGCCGTGGTGCTTTCCTTCCGATGGGGCGCTCACCCTGATGACGCAGATGGGGACCGCGGCCATTCTGGCGCTGTCGTTCAATCTGCTGCTCGGTTCGACCGGCTTGTTGAGCTTTTGTCATGCGACGTATGCGGGTGTTGGGGCGTATGCGGGCGTGTGGTGCATGAATCGTATTGGGGCGCACGGGCTGCCGGTGTCGATGGCCCTCGTGCCGTTCGCCGGTGCGCTCGCGGCAGGTGTGGCGGGCGCTACGCTCGGTTACGTCACGACACGACGCGCGGGAATGACGTTCGCGATGATTACACTGGGCGTGGCGGAGCTTGTCTGGGTCATGGCCGGGATGCTGCCCGAGTGGTTCGGCGGCGAGCGCGGCATTCCGACCGACCGCACGCTCGGTGCGGCGTGGTTCGGGGTGACGTTTGCAACGCAGCGCGAGGTCTACGGGCTGGTTGCCGTTTGGGTGTTCGTCTGCGCAGCCTTGATGTACGGCATCACGCGCACGCCGCTGGGGTTCCTGGCGCGCGCCGTGCGCGACAATGCGGCGCGGGTCGCTTTCCTTGGGCCATCGGCATCGGCGGTGCGCTACCGCATGCAGATCCTGGCGGCGGCTTTCGCGGGGGTGGCGGGCGCGCTGGGCGCATTGAATTTCGAACTGGTCAGCGCCGACGCCTTCAGTCTTGAGCGCTCCGGCGTCGTACTCGTCTTCACGGTGCTTGGCGGGACGATGTACTTCGCGGGGCCGATATTGGGCGCCGTCGTCGGTGTGTTCGCGACGGTGATGCTGGCAACACTGACGCGCGCCTGGCAGCTCTATCTCGGGTTGGGATTCCTCGCCGTCGTGCTGTTCGCGCCGGGGGGCATCGCCGGATTGATCGCGGCACACGGGCGCGCCTGGCGCACCGGCATGGCACGTGCGTTGTGGCGCCCCTACGCGGTGGTCTGTGTCGGTCTGGCGATGTGCACCGGCGGGCTGATCGGCATCGTCGAAATGACTTACGGCGCGCGCCTTGCGAGCGACGCCGGGCCGGAGGCGGTGGGGGGCTTCGGCGCATACGCAGGGCCGGGGGCTTGGGCGCTGGCAACCGTGGCGCTCGTGGCGGGGGGGGGGGGCGTCGCGCGCGCCGGGCATTGGTTGCGCCACACGGCGGCGGGCGCCCAACACTCGGTGGAGGACCGGCAATGACGCAAGCGGTGACGCAAGCGGCGAGGCCAACCCTTCCGTCTGGCGCGGCACTCAGCGTGCGAGGCGTGCGCAAATCGTTCGGGCCCACGTCGGTGCTGTGCGGCGTCGATCTGACGCTCATGCCCGGCGAGCGGCTTGCCATCATCGGGCCCAACGGCGCCGGCAAGAGCACGCTGTTCGACGTCATCACGGGCAGGACACGGCCCGACGACGGGCGTGTTCTGATGAACACCAGCGATGTCACCGGTCGGGCATCCCATGTCATCAGCCGGCTTGGCCTGTCGCGCAGTTTCCAGACGTCGCAGTTGTTCGGGCAAATGAGCGTCATTGATCATTTGCGTTGCGCCGGGCTCTGGCCGGAAGGTCATCGCTACACGTTCTGGCGGCGGATGCAGGGGCTGAGCGACGTCACACGGCGTAGCGAGCTGTGGTTGACGCGTCTCGGGCTGTCGGCGCGACGCAACGTGCCGGCGGCAGCCCTGAGCTACGCGGAGCAGCGCGTCCTGGAGATCGGGCTGTGCGCTGCATCGGCGGGCAGCGTCATGTTGCTCGACGAGCCGACGGCGGGGATGAGCCAGTCCGAGTCGGCACGGATGGTCGCGTTGATCGCCGACCTCAGCCGGGAGCGCTCGCTGTTGATGATCGAGCACGACATGCAGGTGGTCTTCTCGCTGGCCGACCGGATCGCTGTGCTGGTGCGCGGGGTCATCATCGCGTGCGATACACCCGAGCGGATTCGTGCGCATCCCGACGTGCGTACGGCGTATCTCGGGGAATTTGCGGATGCCATGGATGAGACCGCCCGTGCCGGGGAGGCGCGCGATGCTTGAGTTGATCGACGTGAGGGCCGGGTATGGCGGCAGCCGGGTGCTGCACGGGGTGACGATGCGCGTGGCGCCGGGCGAAATCGTGGCAGTGCTCGGGCGCAACGGGGCGGGGCGCTCCACGTTGGCGCGCGCGATCATGGGGCAGTTGCCGCGCGAGGGGGAGATTCGCTGGCAGGGTCGATCGCTGACGTCGCTGGCACCGCATCAGATTGCGCGGCTGGGCGTTGGCTATGTGCCGGAAACGCGTGATGTGTTCGGGCCGCTGACCGTCACGCAGAATCTATGGCTCGGGCAGCGGGCCGGGAACGGGCGTACGGTGCGGCCAACGTCCGGCAACCATCGCGCACTTACACTGGCCCAGGCGTTCGAGCGCTTCGAAGAGCTGGCACCGCGACGCGATGCGCCAGCCGCATCGCTGTCCGGCGGCGAGCAGCAACTGCTTTCCCTGTGCCGGGCGATGATGGCCGGGCCCGATCTGCTGATCGTCGATGAGCCGACGGAAGGCCTCGCACCGCGTGTGGTTGCGCGCATTGGCCGGATTCTGACCGATTTGCGTGCAACCGGGGTCGCCATTCTGCTCATCGAGCAGAAGCTATCGCTCGCGCTCAGCTGCGCGCAGCGTGTCGCCGTGATGGGCCGGGGCGCACTGGTCTTCGAGGGCACGCCCGATAGGCTGGCGGAGGCTTGCGCGATACGCCGTGAATGGCTCGAGGTGTAGCGCTGCGCTAGAATCCACGGATCGTCTTGCCGCTGCTTGCGCACCCGCAGCGCGCCCAACGACGCACCGCGTCACCGCACATAGCCCCCAAGAATATAAGGAACGAGACAACGATGAGCACGGTTTATGAGGTTCGTGACGGCGTGGCCGTCATCACGCTGGACAATCCCCCGGTCAATGGCTTGGGACACGCCACGCGCTCCGGCATCGCCGACGGGCTCGCGAAAGCCCAGGCCGACGCTCAGGTGCGCGCCGTAGTACTGATCGGCGGTGGCAAGGCATTTTCCGGCGGGGCCGACATCCGCGAATTCAATACGCCGAAGGCAACCCAGAGCCCGCTGCTGGTCGAGGTGATCGCCGCGCTCGATGCCTGCGCGAAACCCGTTGTGGCGGCCGTGCATGCGGTGGCGATGGGGGGCGGACTCGAATTGGCGCTCGCCTGCCACTATCGCGTGGGGTTGCCCGGCGCGCAGATCGCGCTGCCCGAGGTCAAACTGGGCCTGCTGCCTGGCGCGGGGGGGACGCAGCGCCTGCCGCGTGCCATCGGTGTGGCGCGTGCGCTCGACCTGGTGGTGACGGGGCGTGTGGTGAAGTCGGAAGCGCTCGTCGGTACGCTCTTCTCGACAATGTTCGAAGGCAACCGCGACGACCTGCTTGCGGGCGCCATCGCCTTCGCCGGCAACATCGCCTCGCAAGGCGGCGCGTTGCCGCGATTGCGTGACGTGGCGCTCGATGACGCCGACGGCTCGGCGCAGGCCGCGATCGATGCCGCACGTGAAAAGGTGCAACGCGAGCAACCGCATTTCCCCGCGCCGCAAAAATGCGTGGCTGCCGTCGAGGCGGCGCTTCAACGCCCGTTCGATGACGGTGTGAAGTTCGAGCGCGAGTGTTTTGTGGCGTTGGTGAGTTCGCCGGAGTCGAAGGCGCTGCGTCATGCGTTTCTCGGCGAGCGCGCGGCCGCCAAGATTGCGGACGTACCGGACGACACGCCGGTGCGCAACATCGAGCGCGTGGCCGTCATCGGGGCCGGGACGATGGGCAGCGGCATCGCCATGACCTTTGCCAACGCGGGAATTCCGGTGACGCTGGTCGACACGACCGACGCGGCGCTTGCCCGCGGTATCGAAGCGATACGAGGCAACTATGCGCGTGCAGTCACGCGTGGAAAGCTCACGGCAGACGACGCGCAGATGCGGCAGGCACGTATTCACGGCAGTACCGATTTCGCGTCGGTGGCCGATGCCGATCTGATTGTCGAAGCGGTGTTCGAGGAGATGGCCATCAAGCAGGTCGTTTTCCGTGAGCTCGACAAAGTGGCCAAGCCGGGGGCAATCCTGGCGTCGAACACGTCGACGCTCGATCTCGATGCCCTGGCCGCGACCACATCGCGGGCGCAGGACGTCGTCGGCATGCACTTCTTCAGCCCGGCGAACGTCATGCGCTTGCTCGAGGTCGTGCGCGGTGCGCAGACCGGCAAGGACGTGCTGGCAACGGTGATGAAGCTGGCCAAACGCATTGGGAAGCTTGCCGTGGTGGCACGCGTCTGCGACGGCTTTATCGGCAATCGCATGCTCGAGCCGTATTTCAAGCAGTCTCAGTGGATGGTCGAGCAGGGCGCGACGCCCGCGCAGATCGACGCCGCCATAGAGCGCTTCGGCTTCGCGATGGGGCCGTTCCGCACCAGCGATCTGGCCGGAAACGACGTTAGCTGGGCCATTCGCAAGCGCCGACATGCCGAACATCCCGGCATCGTCTATCCCAAGATTGCCGACGTCGTATGCGAAGCCGGACGCTTCGGCCAGAAAACGCACGCGGGTTGGTACGATTACGCCGAGGGCGATCGCTCGCCTCGTGAATCGGCCAAGGTCGGGCAGATGATCGACGACTATCGCAAGGCGAACGGTATCGCGCCGCGCCCCTTCTCGGACGAAGAGATCGTGGATCGCCTCGTCTACGCGCTGGTGAACGAAGGTGCGAAAGTGTTGGCCGACGGCACGGCGGCACGCCCGTCGGACATCGACATGGTGTATCTGAACGGCTACGGCTTCCCGTTGTGGCGTGGCGGGCCGATGCACTATGCCGATGCGGTGGGGCTCGACAAGGTGCTCGGACGGGTGCGCGAGTTTGCGCAGGACGCGCACGGCGAAGATTGGATGCCTGCCGCGCGGCTTGTTGAACTTGCCGACGCCGGCAAGCGCTTCAACGGATAAGCGGGACGCGCGCGATGGGGCCAGAATGGGGCGGTCGCTGCGACGAATGAGGGGCAAACCCATGAAACCGATGGACGAAGTGCTGCTCGTGATCGACGTGCAGAACGATTTCATGCCGGGCGGCGCGTTGGCGGTTCCCGGGGGCGACGCCGTGGTGCCCGCGATCAACGCCTTGGCGGGCAAGTTCGCGCGAGTGGTGTTGACGCAGGACTGGCATCCCGCGGGGCATGTGTCGTTTGCCGAGAATCACGCGGGGCGTCGGCCGTTCGAGACGATGGTTCTGCCGTATGGCGAACAGGTCTTGTGGCCGACGCATTGCGTTCAGGACACGCCTGGCGCCGCATTGCATGCCGGGCTACGAATTCCGCATGCGCAGGCGGTGGTGCGCAAGGGGTATCACGCGCACGTCGATAGTTATTCGGCGTTTCTGGAGGCGGATCGCAAGACGCCGACCGGTCTGGCGGGATATCTGCGCGACAAGGGCGTGAGGCGGGTGCATTGCGTAGGATTGGCGACGGATTTCTGCGTGGCATGGAGCGCGCTCGACGCGAAGGCGGCGGGTTTCGATGTCTGTGTGATCGAGCACGCCTGTCGTGCCATCGATCTCAATGGCTCGCTCGCCAACGCTTGGGCTTCGCTGAGCGCGGCCGGCGTGTCGCGCGAGTGAGTCGAAGGCGACTGATTGAATACCAGACGCCGCGCATGATGCGCGGCGTCGCAAGCTGATGAAATGACGATGGACAAGCTTTACCGTAATGGCCGGTGCGGCCGGAGTGCCCGATGAGTACGCTATCGATTCGTTCTGGGTTTACCGACCATCTCGGCATCGAACTGCTGCGCGCTGAAGGAGGCGAGTCGGAACTGCGTCTCCCGCTGGCGCCTCACCATCTCAATAGCTGGGAGGTCGTGCATGGCGGCGCGACGATGGCGCTGCTCGACATTGCAATGAGCACCGCCTGCCGGAGCGTGGCGCCGGAAGGCACGGGCGTCGTGACGATCGAGATGAAGACGAGCTTCATGCAGCCGGGTGCCGGTGAGATGCGGGCGTTTGGTTGCCTGCTGCACCGCACGACAACGATGGCGTACTGCGAGGGCGAGGTGCGCGACGCCGATGGCAAGCTCGTCGCCAAGGCGATGGGCACCTTCAAGTATTTGCGTCGACTCGCGGTGGGGCGCGCCGTGCGCGAGCAGCGACGTCCGGACGAAGCGCGCGGCGACTGACTGCGGTCGATGCTTTGCGTCGTTGCCAGACGACTCATCAACGATGTCACTGAGATGATGTCACCGCGAGACAACGCGCATTCGAGATGTCGCGGCGACTCACTAACGTGGAGGAAAGGCCATGACGATTAATCGACAGATTCTGCTGGTTTCACGCCCGAAGGGCGAAGCCACGCTTGACAATTTTCACCTGGCGGCGCCCGAATTGCCGGAGATCGGCGAAGGGCAGTTGCTGGTGCGCAACTTCTATCTTTCCCTCGACCCGTACATGCGCGGGCGGATGAACGACACCAAGTCGTACGCGCCGCCGCAACCCCTCGACACGGTCATGATCGGGGCGACCGTGGGTGAGGTGATCGAGTCGCGCCATCCGGACTGGCAGCCGGGCGACGCCGTTGCCGCCATGTTCGGCTGGCAGGAATATGGCATTTCGGACGGCAGCAACCTGCGCCGTATCGACGATGCACGCATTCCGATGAGCGCCTATCTTGGCGCAGCGGGCATGCCGGGCGTGACGGCCTGGTATGGCCTGAATCGGATCATCGCGCCGAAGGCAGGAGAGACGGTCGCGGTCAGCGCGGCCTCGGGCGCCGTGGGCAGCGTGGTCGGTCAACTGGCGAAGCGCGCCGGTTGTCGCGTGGTCGGGATTGCGGGGGGTGCCCAGAAGTGCGCCTACGTCGTGGAGACGCTTGGCTTCGATGCGTGCGTCGATTACAAGGCGGGTCATCTCGACGAAGCACTGCGCGCTGCTGCGCCGGATGGCATCGACGGCTATTTCGAGAACGTCGGCGGCGACGTGTTCGACGCGGTCATGCGCAACCTCAATGCCCACTCGCGTATCGCGCTGTGCGGCATGATCTCCGGCTACAACGGCGAGCCCATTCCGCTGAAGTACCCGGGGCTGCTGTTGACGAACCGGGTGCGGCTCGAGGGCTTCATCGTGACCGAGCATCTGGACGTCTGGCCACAGGCACTGAAGGAGCTCACCGACGCCATCGCCGCAGGTGAGCTGCGCTATCGCGAAACGATGGCGCAAGGGATCGAGAACGCGCCTGCCGCATTCCTCGGTCTGCTCAAGGGCGAGAACTTCGGCAAGCAGATCGTGAGGCTCGTGTGATTCGGGATTTTTCTCGAATTTAGAAAGCATCCCTGAATTTCAGGAGTATTGCACTTTACGTACTTCTCATGGACTCGTGCAGTGGGCACAATAGCGGGCTTCCACCCGATAAGCCGCCAGGGCGGTATTCGCTATTGTGACCACTGCTGCCAAACCGCCTCCCGCACCGCCTGCGCTTCCCCCGCGCCCCGAATCGTGCGCAAAGGCCTTTGTTCCCGAGACCCGCTTCGGGAACTGGTTTCTGAAGACCTACACCTGGCGTCATCACGTGCTGCGCGTCGCCATCGAAGACCTGATGAGGCTGGCGCACGGTGCGATACCGCAGGCCCCCGTCATTCTCGATGCGGGATGTGGCCACGGACAATCTCTGCCGCTTCTGCATCGCTATTTCGCACCGTCGCGCCTGATCGGGTTCGACTGCTTCGCCCCGGCGCTGAGCGAAGCGCAGACACACGTGCGAAGCGCGGGGATTTCCGTCGATCTGCGCGCGGGCGATTGCGCCGCGATCCCGCTGCCCGATGCCAGTTGCGACATCGTGTTCTGCCATCAGACCTTCCACCACCTCGTGCACCAGGAGGCGGCTCTGTCTGAGTTCTATCGGGTGCTGAAGCCGGGCGGTTTGCTGTGTTTCGCCGAGTCGACCGAGGCCTATATCCGCTCGTGGGTGATCAGACTGCTGTTCCGGCATCCGATGCACGTTCAGCGAAGCGCAACGGGGTATCTCGACATGATCCGCGCGGCGGGATTTACCTTTGGTCCCGAGAACGTGTCTTATCCGTACCTGTGGTGGAGCCGAGCCAAGGACTTCGGGCTGCTGGAGCGGTTGAAGTTGCAGCGTCGCCCGGCATTCGGCGCGCGTGAGGAGACGCTGGTCAACGTCGTTGCGAGAAAGCCGCTCGCGTAAGCGTTTAACGGGTTTGACGTGTTTAACGTGTTTGTCGCGTCTAAGGTCTAGTGCGCGGAAGGTCGGGCACGGGCGCTAAACTCGTGCGAGCGTCAGCGCGCCGTAAGTGCCGCCGAAGCCAAAGGTGTTGATCAGCACGCGGCTTACCAGCGTCTCTTGCAGGGCTGTCTGGATCGGAAAGGGTGCGGCGGCGGCGTCCAGGCATGCCAGATTGGCTACGCCCGGCACGAAACCCTCGTGCATCGCCCAGATCGCGCACGCGATCTGCATTGCCCCCGCGGCCGCCACGGTGTGTCCCGTCAGGCCCTTGATCGAGGTGATGGCCGGGACCTCGGCCACCCCACCGAAGGCGCGCGCCAGCGCATGCAGTTCCGCGATATCGCCGTCGATGGATCCGTTGGCGTGGGCGCTGATGAAGGTGGGCGGTGCCGTCAGCCCACGACACGCTGTTTCGACCACCGCGCTCATGGTCGGGATGTCGACACCGAACGCTCGCGACGCGCAGGTGGCGGAACCGACCCCCGTGATCTCGGCGAGCGGGCGTGCGCCTCGCGCCATGGCGTGGGCGAGTGTTTCCAGGACGAGGATGGCGGCACCACCGCCGAGGACGAAACCGTCGCGTTGGGCGTCGAACGGGCGCGAGGCGCCCTCGGGCGTCGCATTGTGGGCGCGCGAGAGTACCCCCATCGCATCGAAACACATCGCCGCGCCCCAGGGGGCCTCTTCGCTGCCGCCCGCGAGCATCACGTCCTGCCGTCCGAGCTGCAACACATCGACGGCGTGCCCCACGCAGTGAATCGATGTCGAACACGCCGACGAGATGGCATAGCCGACCCCGCGCAGGTCGAAGAGCGCGGAGAGGGCGGCTTGCGCGGTGCTCGACATGGCGCGTGGCACCACGTAGGGCAGCACCCGCGCCGCGCCGCTTTCGCGCGCGACGTCCAGCGCCGCTTCAAAATCCTTCATCGCCCCGGTGCCGGAGCCGACGACGACACCACATCGCCCGCGACTCAATGTCGCGGTATCGAGCCCGGCGTCGGCCACGGCGCGAAGGCCGGCATGGCAGGCATACAGCGCCGTGTCCCCCATGAAGCGGCGCAGCTTGCGCGGCACCACCGCGTCGTCGAGCGATCCGGCGTGAGGGCGTCCGGTGACTGTCGTGCGCAGGTCGTGGGCGACATAATCGGGCGCCTCATGAACGCCGCTCGTCCGATGTCGCAGGGCGTCCACGATGGCATCGCGCGTGTGACCGGCGGCGGACACCATCCCGATGCCGGTGACGACGACCCGGGGCAATCCGTCGGGGCGATGAAAGGACGTCATCAGAGACGGCGCAGCTCCGTGTTGATGTCGCGGATGAGCGTGTCGACCCAGCGGTTGTAGTTGGGATGGATCAACGGCGTATTGGGGGGCGGCGCCGAGGGGAAGTCCTCGCGGCGCGCCGAGGCGTTCGGGTGGGAGAGTTGGTACTCAAGATTGGTGCTGTCGCGATAGGTCACCGAGTAAGCCGTTTCGGTGTATTTGATCGTCACCGAGGCAAAGTGCTTGTTGCGCACGTTCAGCGAGGCCACGAGTTCTCCCGGATGCACGGGGCTTACCGTCCAGTCATGCACGGCGGCGCCGCGCGCAATGGCGCCGCGAATCTCGTCGAGCGAGAGTGTTTTGCCGCTGCCGGAGACGATCGGCACGTTATCGTGCGGCACGATGGGCACCGCCGGGCGCGCCGCGTGGGCGGCGGGCGCGAGGACGGCCGAAGCGGTGATGGCAAGCGAGGCGATCAGCCAGTGTCGACGAGTCTGCATAGGTTCTCCTTCTCCGTTGTGAATGGACGTTGCGCTGCGCAACGCCCGTCAACCCGCAAATCGATGAAAGATCAGCGACGTGTTGATGCCGCCGAACGCAAAGTTGTTGCTCATGATTCGCTGCGTTTCCAGATCGCGGCCCTGAGCGCCCGCGATGTGATCGAGCGGCGCACAGGCCGGATCCGGTGTGTCGAGATTGAGCGTGCCGGCAAACCAGTCGCGACGCATCATCTCAATAGCCCACCATGCTTCGATGGCGCCGCACGCACCGAGGGTATGGCCCAGATAGCTCTTCATGGCGCTGATCGGCACGTGCGTGCCGAAGAGGCTGCCGGTGGCTTCGCTCTCGGCAACATCGCCGCGGTCCGTGGCCGTGCCGTGTGCGCTGATGTAGTCGATGGCCTGCGGGGCGAGACCCGCATCGTCGAGCGCGAGCCGCATGGCGCGTGCCATCGTGGCCGCGGTCGGTTGCGTGACGTGATTGCCGTCGGTGTTGCAGCCGAAGCCGACGATTTCCGCGAGAATCGTGGCCCCTCGCGCTTGCGCATGTTCGAGCGATTCGAGCACCAGCGTGGCAGCGCCTTCGCCGACCACGAGGCCATCGCGCGCCGCATCGAACGGGCGCGGCGTGAGCTTCGGTTCGTCATTGCGCGTGCTCGTCGCGTACAGCGTATCGAAGACGGCGCTACCGGGGCCGGACAATTCTTCGGCACCGCCAGCGAGCATGACTTTCGCGCGGCCGAAGCGAATGGCTTCATATGCGTATCCGATGGCCTGGCTGCCCGACGTGCAGGCGCTCGACGTCGGGATGATGCGGCCTTGGAGTCCGAAGTGCACGCCGATGTTGACAGCCGTCGTGTGCGGCATCATCTGGATGTAGCTCGTCGACGTCACGCCGGCCATCGATCCCGTGTCGACCATGACGCCAAAGGCTTGAATCGGCGCGATGCTGCCCGATGACGACCCGTACGCCACACCGATATCGCCGGGGTCGTGCGCGGCGACATCCAGCGCTGCGTGGGCGAGGGCATGTTCCGTGGCCCGAAGCGCGAGTTGGGCAACCCGTCCCATGGAACGCAATTGCTTGCGCGGCCAGTGCGACGGCGCAGCGAAGTCTTCCACCGGGCAGGCGAGGCGCCCGTTGAGCGTTTCGAAGTAGTCCCACTCCGGCATGCGGCGCACGGCGTTCTGCCCGGTGCGCAGCGCCCGCTCAATGTCTTCCCAGCGGCTGCCAAGCGCTGTCACTCCGCCATATCCAGTCACTACGACGCGTGTCATCAGACGATCCCTCCATTCACGCCGATGACTTGGCGAGTCACGTAGCTGGCCCCGTCCGACATCAGGAACGACACCACATGCGCCACCTCGTCAGGGCGGCCGACGCGTTGCATGGGCACCATGCGCAGCGCTTCGTCGAGCGCCACGCCCTCGAGCATGCCGGTGTCGACCAGCCCCGGCGCCACGCAGTTGACGGTAATTCGGCGCGACGCCAATTCGACCGACAAGGCTTTCGTGGCGCCGATCAGACCGGCCTTCGCGGCGCTGTAGTTCACCTGGCCGCGATTGCCCATCACCCCGGAGACGGACGCCACCGTGACGATGCGACCGCCGGCGCGCAGTCGCACCATGGGCATCGTGAGGGGATGGACGACATTGAAGAAGCCGTCGAGGCTGGTGTCGATGACACTGTCCCAATCGTCGTCGGACAGCGCGGGGAACGCGTTGTCGCGCGTGATGCCTGCGCCGCAGACAATGCCGTAGTACGCACCGTGTTCGGCAACGTCGGCGTCGAGCACTTGTCGGCAGGTATCGCGATGACGGACATCGAACGACACGAGCGTGGCTGTGCCGCCCGCGTCGCGAATCTGCGCGACGGTGGCTTCGCCGGGAGCGATCTGCTCACGGCAATGAACGGTGACGGCAAAGCCGTCCTGCGCGAGGCGCAGGGCGATGGCCCGTCCGATGCCCCGGCTGCTGCCGGTGACGAGAACGCGTCGGGTCATGATTGGGGCTCCATCAAGAAGGCAGAGAAATCGGTTGGCTGATGCACCTTGATCGTGGCATCGACCACTGTCTCGTCGTCGGCCTGCACGCAGCAGTCGTAGGCACCGTTGCCGTTGTCGTCGTGTAGCACGCATGTGGCACGCACGAGAACCGGCACGCCGGCGGGCAGCGAGGCCACACGCGCTTCGAGGCGGCGTGTGCCGAGCAGCACGCCCGGCGCGGGGGGCAGGCCTTCGATACGACGGGTGAGCGCTTCGTGCGCGGCAATCGCCTGCGCCATGAGTTCGATGACGATGTGAACGGGCATGTTGCCGTGCGCATCCGCATACCAGGCGTGAGCATCGGGCGTTGCCTGCACGCAGATCGACTCGGCGTCGTGCTCGCAAACGTTATCGATGAGCAGCATCGGCGGCCGGTGCGGCAGCAGCGTCTCGATCGGCGGCCAGACAGAAGCGGCGGGCATCACAGGGCCTCCGCGCGCGAGAGGATGACGCTGACGTTGTTCCCGCCAAATGCATAGGCGTTCGTCATGACGTGGCGAGGGGCGCGACCGAGCGTGGTGCCGGGGGTGACGAGCCGCAGGGCGCTGAGCTCGGGGGCGGCGTCTCCATCCCAGACGTGCGGCGGGAGGCGGCCATCGCCTGAAAGCGTGAGCCAGCACAATCCGATGCCTGTCGCGCCCGCGGCGCCGAGCAGATGTCCGGTCATGGGTTTGGTGCCGCTTGCCCACGCGGTGGCACCCAAGCAGGCATGTGTGGCAAGGCTTTCCATCGCGTCGTTCTTCGGCGTGCCGGTCGCATGCAGATGAACATAGTCGATCTGCGAGGGCGCCAGGCAGGCGTCGTGCAAGGCGGCCCGCATGGCGTCGATGGCGCCACGGCCGTCCGGCGCGGGGGCCGAGATGTGATAAGCATCGCTCGATTCGCCAATGCCGGACACGACGATGTCGCCGGGCGCTCGCGACATCAGGCAGAGCATCGCGCCTTCCCCGATGTTGATGCCGTCGCGCTGGCGGCTCATCGGGCGCGCGAGCCCCTGCGAGAGCGACTCGAGCGCGCCGAAGCCGCCGAGGGTCAGATCGCATAGCGTGTCCGCACCGCCGGTCACTACGGCATCGCAGATCCCGCTGTCGATGAGGCGACGCGCCGCACCGAATGCCTTTGCGCTCGACGTGCACGCGGTCGAGATTGTGTAGGCGGGGCCGTGCACGCCGAGCAACTCGGCAACGAACTGCGCCGGTGCCCCGAGGGCTTGCTGGACGTAGTGATACGCCGCCGGTAACGCGCCCCGGTCCGCGAGCGTGCGCAGCGCGGCTTCGCCTTCGGCGATACCCGACGTGCTCGTACCGATCACGACCCCGATGCGCGTTGCCCCATGGCGTGCGATATGGCGTGCGAGGGTGGGGTGCAACGGTTGCGCTGCGGCGACCAGAAACCGGTTGTTGCGACAGTCGTACCGCTGTAGCCGGGCGGGAAGCGAAGGCAGCGCGTCAGTGGTCACGCGCACGGCGCCCACCACGGGGGCGGGGGATGTAAGCGGCGCGGGCACCTCGTCACGAACCCGCATACCGGACGTATCGCCGGCGAACAGTCGCGCGGCGATGCCCGGCAGGTCGTGACCCAGCGCATTGATCATGCCAAGAGCGTGGAGATAGACAGGAGACTTCATGAGCGCAGTTCCGGGTAGCGCAGGCTATAGGGGGCGAGCCACAACGCAAATGCGATGCCGATCGTCAAGGTCAGGCCGAAGGCATGCAGGCTCGGCATGGCGCTGAAGGCGAGCAGGCCGAACGACAGCAGGGTCGTCGCGGCCGACATCAGCGTGCCGGCGACCGCAATCGCGGCCATGCGCGGGTCGCCGCCGGCACGTAGTTCGCCCTCACGCAGAAAGATCGCGTAATTCACGCCGACGCCCAGGACCAGCATCAAGCCCATCTGCGCGAACAATGTCAGCGGCAGGTCGAGATAGCCGAACGCCGCGAACACTGCCGCGGTGGCGAGCAATGTCGGAGTGATGGTGGCGATGGCGCCGCGCCACCCGTAGCGACGCGTGAGCAGTCCAGTCACCACGATGAGGGCGGCGGCGAACCAAATTCCGCTTGCGACGCGATACCGGGCAAAAAGCGCCGAGATGGATGCGGCCTTGTCGACGTAGGTCACGCCGGGCAAGTCGACCGCCACGCGCCCGGCTGCGGCGCTGTCGCGCAGGCCGTGGGGGCGCACGAGGCTGGCGAAATGACCGGCCTTCGCCGGGGCGGACGCCGCTCCCGCCGACGTGCTTACCCGGCCCATCCAGAGCATGCGTAGCGGCGTCGAACCGGGCCACGCGAGCCATTGGTCGACCCGAAGCGGCGGCGTGTCGCCCTCGACGGCGTAGGCATCGGCGTATTGCCGTGCGAAT
>NZ_KB290544.1:29661-30098 GCF_000282835.1 Pandoraea sp. B-6
CGTGGCTCCGTCGATACCGGTGATGCGCGAGATCGCCTGCTCTTGCGCGACCAGTGCGGGATCGCGGGCAATGAGCCGGCGAACGTCGTCGTCGACGCCCAGCCGCCACCAGCCCGGCACGCATGCCAGCAGGATCAGCCCCCCCACCGCCGTGCCGCGCCGCCCGGCAAGCGCGCCGCGCCAGATCGCCAGCCAGCGTTGGGCAAGGGCGACGACCGGCGCGCGCAGCGCAGGCACCTCGCGCGGCAGAAAGGCGGGCAAGGCCCAAACGACGAACACATAGGACGAGAGCAGGCCCGCCAGCGCAAACACGGCGATCTGACGCAACGCAGGGAACGGCACAGTGCCGAGAATCGCGTAGCCCAGCACGCTGGTCGCGAGGGCGATGCGCAATGCCGGACGCAGCATCGGCAGGGGGGGCCGGGGTGCCCCGCGCG
>NZ_KB290544.1:30108-33259 GCF_000282835.1 Pandoraea sp. B-6
GCCTCGCGCGTCAGACCGCCAACGCCGACGAAATACTGAATGGCATAGTCGACGGTTTCGCCGATCAGGGCCGCGCCGAAGACGAGCGTCAGCAAGTGCAGCTCACCGAAGATCAGCAGCGTGGCGAGCGCAGCGCACAGCGTGCCGAAGGCGATGGTCGCGAGCCCCATGGCGAGCAGGCGGCCCGAACGGAACGCCCAGAGCGTGAGCAGCGCAATACCGAGCGTTGCAACGATGCCGATGCGATGCAACTCCGTTTCCGCCTGCGATCGTGCCCCTGCCGCATGGAAGACCGCGCCGCTGCGCAGCACTTCCACGCCGGGCGAGAGGTCTACGATCCGCGCTTGTGCCGTGTCGAAGAATTGAGTGATTCGCTGCTGCACCGCGCTGTCGAAGGCCGGGCCTTGCGTTTGCAGCAACACGAGCACCCATGTCTTCCCCGCTTGGCGCGCGCTCAGCCAACCGTCGTCGGGCAACATCCGAAGCTGGCCGAACGGCAGCCGCGTGAGCCAGCGGTCGAGCCAGCCAAAGGGGTCATCGGCCGCGTCGGTCAGGCCGAAGGGGGAATGGGCCAGCGATAGCGGCGGCAAGCTCGCGTCGCCAGACGCATGTCGGCGAAGCTGCGCCTCCAGGTCGCCGCGATCCGCTGGCGAGAGGAGTTGGAAGCGATGCGGCCGATAGAAATTCGAGAGGAAGGCCGGGTCGAACGGCGGCACCCGACCCTGCACGCTCGCGAAAGCGCCGCTCGCACGGGCCAGCGCGTCGAAACGCGCAGCGGCGGCGCGGGCCGCGTGGGCGTCGGGCGCGCCGATCAGGACCACGACACGGTCGCTGACGCTGCCCGCCAGATGGTCCACGGCTTGCTCCGCGACGGGATCGCGCTCGGTCGTGGGCAACAGCGCGAGCACATTGGTCTGCAGCGGCAGATGGCGCACCGCTAGCAGCCAGATACCCAGCAGCACGAGGCCCGCGACGAGGGCGAAGGTGAGTGTGCGGCGCAATGCCCGAGTGCGTGGCGTCATTCGACCATTCGCAGCAGGCGTTGCGCTTGCACGTCGAGCGTGTCGCCGGTGCGCACCTTGTCGAACTGCCACTGGACGGTCTCACCGCGCCGGGTCTCCAGCGTCACGGTGCGCACGGTCGTGTCGCCGCTGAGCGTGAGACGCCGCATCGCTTGAGCGATCTGTGGTTGTGCGGGCGTGAGCACCACCTGCCAGCGACGCAGGGTGCCCGTGACGGAAATGCCGAATTGGGAGGCGAGTCCGCTGGTGTCGCCCTGCATGAATGCATTGGCCCATTCGTTGATCTGCTGCGAGATGGCCGACGGCTGCCCGTCGAGCGACAGCAGCTTGCCGTCGGCATCGATGCGCGCGCTGCGTTGCCGGCCGTAGACATACCCTTGCGGCTGCGGCGAACGCACTTGCCAGATCACGCCGCGCTCGCGCGCGAAAACCAGCGTGCCGCGCGTGAGCGCAGGCGCCGTCAGCAAGGCCGAGGTTCGCGTCTGGACGAAATCGGCGTGCACCACGGGATGCGCACTGACCTGCGCGAGGATTCGCTGGAGCAACGCCGAATCGGCCGCCGCTGATGCCGCAACGGGGGCGGTCTCGGTTTCGGTCGCGACGGCGGGTGCCGACGACAGCCCGACGCCGACCAGTAGGGCGAGGGCAAGCACGCTCGTAGCACGCGGCATCAGATGGCGGCCCATACGGCCTCCAACTTGCTCAGTACGACGGGGGGACTCACGAATTGCAGTTCGCCGTTGCGCGCGTCCACCGCGACCTGGACGGTATATCCCTTGGTCATGCGCGTTTCGGTAGCGATGTCGTGAATCTCGTAGGCGATGCGAAGCCGATTCTCATACTCGGTCAGTGATGCCGTGACACGCACCCGCTGCCCGTAGCGCGCGGAGCGAACGTACTTGAGATGGCACTCGACGATGGGCCAGAGATAGCCGGACGCCTGCATCTGTGGATAGTCGTAGTCGAAGCGGCGCAGCAGCGCGCAGCGTGCGATCTCGAAATACTTGACGTAGTGGCCGTGCCAGGCGACTTCCATGACATCGACGTCATGGAACGGAATCTCGACGTCGGCGAAAGCGCTGAGCCAGGGGGCCTTTTCCGGTCGGCGACCGGTCGTCTCAGTCGTCATTAGGCAGATCGCCTCCATCGGCAAGCCAGGCACGCACGGCGCGCAATTCATGTTCAAGCGCGCGATCTTCGTCGACGAACGGCGATTGGGCGGTGACCGTTTCGAGCCACGCCCGCAGTGCGGCGGGCAGCGGCGCGGCGTCCGGCGAGTGCCGCAAGCGTAACTTGACGGCCTGCGCCACCGCGAGCGTGTGAGCGGCGCCGACCTGTTCGGTGAGCGTCAGCACGCGAAGGCAATCGCGTGCGGCGATCGTTCCCATGCTGACCTTGTCCTGATTGTGCGATTCGGTCGAGCGTGAGAATACGCTGGCCGGCATGGTGTGCTTGAGCGCTTCCGCCGCCCACGCCGATGCGCCGATCTGCACCGCCTTGAAACCATGGTTGATTGGTGCGCGAGGGCCCGTCGCGCCGCTGAGATTGCGGGGCAGGCCGTTGTTGAACTTGTCGTCCACCAGCAGGGCGAGTTGGCGATCCATCAGGTCGGCGAGGTTGGCGACCGCCGTCTTCAGGCTGTCCATGGCGAAGGCGATGTGCCCGCCGTAGAAGTTGCCGCCGTGATGGACTTCGCCGGTGTCGGGATCGATGAGCGGGTTGTCGTTGGCACTGTTGATCTCGTTTTCGACGTCGCGCCGGACCCAGCTCAGCGCGTCGACGAGCACGCCGATGACGTGCGGAGCGCATCGCAACGAATAGCGATCCTGGAGGCGCGCCTCGGGCGGTTCCGTGCGTCCGGATAAGTCGTCGCGAATCCATCGGGCGGCGTCGCGCTGACCGTCGTGCGGCTTGGCGTCGAACAGCGTCGGATGGAAGTGCGCGGCGCGGCCGTCGAGCGCTACGGTCGTCAACGCTGTGAGCCGGGCGGCCAGACGCGCCAGCGTGCGACTGCGTGCGAAGGCGAGACTCGCCAGCGCGGTCATGACGGCCGTGCCGTTCATGAGCGCGAGGCCTTCCTTCGGGGCCAGCGTGATCGGCGCGCCCCCCGTGGCGGCCAGGGCCGCCGA
>NZ_KB290545.1:0-6553 GCF_000282835.1 Pandoraea sp. B-6
GAGGTCTGCACGCACGCGTGCCAGTTCGCTGGCCGGATCGTGCGCAGCCGCGTGCGCGCCGGGCGTTGCGGCCGGCGGGGCGGATTTGAGGGCCGACGACAGGGCGATGGCGTCGGTCCAGCCCAGCCACTGGCTCATGCGGTCCGAGAGCGACGGCGCGGCCTCAGGTGGCGCGAACGTGCTCAGACGGGCCAGCGAGCGTATGAGTGTCGGGGCGCTGATAACGGGACGCCGGGGCACTTGCACCATTTCACTGGGGGGTCGAAAACCCAGCAGTTTACACTGCGCGCGCCCTTCGCTTGCCCTTTGCCCGTCCGTTGCCTCAGAAGCCCCAGTAGCACACGACGTTCTGGCCTGCGCTGGCGTCGCTCACGGACGGGCTGAAGCCATGCGTCCGGCTGCGGGCGAAGACGATTTTCGCCTGGCGCGCGTTGCCGCATCCACCGACGTAGTCGAGCGTGCCGATCCAGAGCTTGCGACCTCGCGCGCCGGGGTGCTCCCGTGACCACGTCAGCAATTCGCGCTCGACGGCGGCGTCGTACGTTGGCGCGTAGACCTCCTCGTGCGCAATGCCGTCGAGCAGCGACGTGAAGGCGACGCCGCCGGTGATGCCCTGACGCGTTGCGGGGCCGGTGGCGTTCTGCATGACGAGGATCTTGTCGGGGAAGGCGTTGCGAAGTTCGCGCACCAGATCGAGCGCGCCTTGCTGGCAAGTGGCGTCGCAGGGGCCGTTGCGGGTTCGCACGCCATGCTCGATCAGTTCGAGATTGTCGAGATAGAAACCGTCGACGCCCTGCGCAATCAACCGTGGCGCGACGTACGACACGATGAGCTTGCGGTACGCCGGGTCGGACGGGTTCATCCAGGTCTCATCACGGTAGCCGTCATAGCGGCCCAGATGCGCGCGGCGGTTGCGGCCGCAGGGGAGGAAGCCGGCGGGGGCGTGCTGCCAGTACGAACGAAAGCGCTCGCAGGCGCCGAGATTGAGATAACTGATGACGCGGTTCGTGCCGTCGGCCTTGAGTGTGGCGATTTGTGCTGGCGTGACGTTGCCTTGATCAGGGTCGGCGTCGATATCGATGAGCCGGAAGGTTTTCGCCACGCGGGCGAGGTCGAGGTGGGCGACGTTGCCGTAGTAGCTGACCCATGGGGCACCGATGCCGATATCGCGACCGGTCGGTGCGGCGACGGCTGCTCGGGGTTGTGTGGGCGTTTGCGCGGACGACCCCAGGGCCGTGAGAGCGAGGAGAAAGCACAGAACGCAGCGCAGCCATGACATCGGGGCTCGCGCGCGCTGTGGGAATCCATGTAGATTGACCTGCCGGGCGTGAGTCGTCATGGATGCGATGGACGCAAAAAAGCCGTCTGCAAGACGGCTGATCGATGAGTGCTACGAATGCTGCTGAAGAATTCGTGGAGCGGGCGATGGGAATCGAACCCACGGCTCTAGCTTGGGAAGCTAGGGTATTACCATTATACGACGCCCGCGAAGACCCGCATTATATGCGGGTTTTGACGATTTGTGTAACGGCGGAATCTGGTGAGTGGGGGTGAAAAGTGTATCCACTCGGGATAGGATTGCTGGCTTCGCTGCGTATAGGTGGTGCGTTGGTGTCGTGGAATCGATTCCCAACACGGGCTTCCGTGCATGCGCCCATTGGGCCGGGGTCTAGTGAGACGGTTTGTTGGCTAACTTGGGGCTAATCCCGCTTCCCGATAGATCGCGCCCAAAAGGGCCAGCGCGCACTCGGCGTCAGCTTCACTCGGTGGCTTGTTTCCTTTGCCGGCACGTTCAGCGCCTTTGCCTCGCGAGTGCAACCTAGCGAGAATTCGAGCCGCGCATCCCATGACGAGTTTTCCGGAGCCATCTTTGGGTGGGTTCACTATGTTCGCGAGTTGCCCTAGTTCCTTGCCAAGGTGCCTGCCATCAGGATCTTCAGATACCAAGTACGATGTTATCGCGGCGGTCGCAGCTTCTCTGCACCGGTCCACCACACTCTCGGCGTCATCTCGAAACGCTGAACTGGCAGCTTTTTCATGCAGATCACTCACGAGGCTCTTGAGCGTTTCGGGGACCGATGCGAGATTGATGTCGGGGAGAACGCCCAGGCTAGCGCGCGTCCGCAGGGTGATGAGATCCTCGCCGGTCGTGAGACGTTCTATATCGAGGATCGTGTAAGGCGTGGAACGATCTCCTGATCCGAGAACTATCAACGCGTCTTGCCGGTTCCTGAGAAGTGCTTCAGGCGCTTGCCATGGATCGAATGCATACATCTCCCGGATGAAATAGCCCTCAGGGTCTGCCGAGACCATGCTATGGGGAAGAGAACCAAGCTGGCGTTGCCCGGCATATGCGGGATGCTGCTGGACGCGCCACAGGGAGGGTTGTGGGGTGCGCGTGCGCTCATACATACGACCTCGACGGATGCGTGCAACCGGATCAAACGAGTCCTCCCGGAAAACCATCGTAGCGTTCTGAAGCGTTTCGACCTTGCTCGTCGCACTCCAACCTGACTGCTGTCCGACATACGCAGCAATTGACACGAACGGCGACGGTGAAATAGCGTGCCCATACAGGATAGCGGAACCCTCGTAAAACAGATTTGTTGTTGGATCTATCCCGAGGACCATCTGCGCCCCTTATGCTGTTGGTATGCCAAGCTCCCGATTTTCACACAGAGCTTATGACCTGCCCGGGGAATTTCGTACCAAAGGAATCTGGAGATAATGGCTCCTCTGATCTGCTCGGCTATTTCGGGCCAGTTTGAATGTTAGTTTTCCGGCGCCGTGAGCCTGAACGGCTCCTTCAGATGCCCGCCTGTAAAGCAAATTCCGCAGGCGGGATATTGCCCAGAGCCATGTGAGGCCGATTCTCATTGTAGTCAATCCGCCACGCCTCGATGGCCGTCTGGGCATGCTCAATCGAGTCGAACCAATGCGTATTCAGACATTCGTCGCGCAACGAGCCGTTAAATGACTCCACATAGGCGTTGTCCGTCGGCTTGCCCGGTCGACTGAAGTCAAGCCGCCCGCCATGGTGGTAGGCCCACAGATCCATCAATCGTCCAGTGAATTCAGCCCCATTGTCGGTGAATACGCATGCAGGCTTGCCGCGCAGCAGTACCAACCGATTGAGGGTGTCGACGACATGCTCGGCACGCAGTCGATAATCAACCCGTATGGCCAGCGCTTCCCGGGTGAAAACGTCGACCACCGTTAAAGCCCGAATCCGTTTTTGATTACTCAACTGATCTGATACGAAATCGAGCGCCCAGGCCTGGCTGACCCTGATCGGTCGATAGCGGGCTTGTCGCTGCACCGCCATCTTGCGTCGACGGGGTGTCTTCTTGCGCAGTGCCAAACCATCCTCTCGATACAGCCGATAGACCAGGTCCTTGCCCGCACACCAGCCCTCACGATTGAGCAAGATGCGGATACGTCGGTAACCGTAGCGCACACGGGTTTGCGCGATGTCTCGCATGCGTTGACGCAAGGCATGGCGCGGATCGAGCACACTGCAATATTTCTGAACCGAGCGATGCTGTCGTGCCAAGCGGCAGGCCCGCCGCTCACTGTAGCCGTGGTAGTCCATCACGTACTGCACCACGTCTCGCTTCAGCGCGGGCCGGGGATTTTTTTTGCTAGAACGTCCTGCAATACGGCTTTATCCAAGCTAAGCTCAGCCACCAGCTTCTTCAGTTTTGCATTCTCGTCCTGCAGTTGCTTGAGCTCGCGCACCTGATCGGTCTGCAGGCCCGAAGAAAGCTTCTTCCATCGGTAAAACGTCTGCTCGGAGATGCCCGCCTGGCGGATCAACTCCGCAACAGGCATCCCGAGCTCGGCTTGCTTCAAAATCGCCACGATCTGCTCCACCGCGTACCGTTTCGTCTTCATGACAAACCCCTTGCTGCAAAAGGTCAGTTTGCCAAAAAACTCGCATCGCGGCTGGTCCGGATTTAGCCGAGCAGATCACCCGATTTGCGGTGATGGCCCCGTGGGAGGTCGTCAGGAGCCATGAATTGCTGTTGCCCTGAAGCCGTGTTCAGGGGACCGTGTCCGCACTTACAAACATCTGAGGTGCGATCATGGGTGAGCAAAAGCAACCAGTGTCAGGGAGCGGGGACGAGAAGACCAACAAGCCGACGGCCAGCGATCAGAAACCGAATGCGCTGGCGAACAGTACAGCGGTGGTCGCGCCTGCCAGGAATCCTGCGGCAGAAGAATCAACGGCGGCGCCTTCGGTGCATGTCGACGTTCCAACGACCAAGATGCAAATCGCTACGGAGATGTACAAACGCATGCGTACGGTGAAGAACGTCACGCGGAAGGACATCATCGAGAAATTCGTCGCCGAGGTGAAGTTGACGAGGGCCGGTGCGAGCACTTACTATCAAATGATTAAGGGCAAACACGAACCCATGAGCAAGAAGTGAATGAGGTGGTGATCGTGCTTAGTGCAAAAGGCTCCTTCGGGAGCTTTTTGTTTGGGCATTCGCGCTCTGATGTGCCCCTCAATGCTCGCCGCGTCAGCGATTGGACCAGTCGAGCAACGTCCGACTGGCCACCTCGACAAAAAGACCTAGAGGGTGACCAGCTCGGCGAGCTTGGCCGCGACTTCTGCCATCGGAGATTCTACAGTGCTCAGGCCGCTTCGCGAGCCGAGCAGCGGGCTAACTTCGCGGAGAGCTTCGTAAGTCGTGTTATGCACGATAGGAACGAGCAGATCCCGCGCTAGGAGTGCCGAAAGCTCTTTGTCGGCGATGCCTTCTCCCCGGACGCGGCTGAGCAGCGCCGGAGTTACGAGCACGATCCCGACTCGCGATTTTGCCAGTCCCTTGTCGATTTCGCGGAGTAGCGAAGTGCCGAGAGCGACGTCCTTCTCGCTGAACCAAACCGAAACGCCGCGCGACTCAAGCAGATCGTGCAGATCCTTAGCGGCCCCTTTACGGTCGTCCCACGCGTGGCAAAGAAAGACGTCTCGAAGATCGGGCACGGACGCTCGCTTCTCGACGTTTTCGCGGACCGGGGTGAGCGTCCGCACTTCTGCAGGCGTGTACACCACGGACGAGCCTGCGCGCGACCAGCGCGGCCTCACGCTGCTGCTGGACCCGCCGGCGGAACTCCGACCGCCCCCGCTGTTCCCCGGCGAGGAGTAGGACGGGGGCGAATATGAGTATGACCGGTAGCCGCTATAGCGGCTACCACATGCCGGACATTCCGCTGCCGCGCTCGCAGTGCGATGGCCGCGTACTGGTGCTGTGCATCTAGCCATGTCGTAATCCTTTGATTTTCAATCTCGGTCGTATCGGCTGCCGAATGCGCAGCGGTAGCTTCGGGTCGGCGATGCATCCCTTTTATGAGGGACTTCGCCAAGGCTCGATGGAGCAAGCGTATCACACATTGTTCCCAAATTGGGAACAGGGTGTGATACAGTGCATGCAGTGCATAAGGTCTCGGTTGACGATGAAGGTACATGGACTTGACAAGCTGGATGGCTTCGTTTCCAAGCACCCCCCGGCTCGGGCGTGGATTAACGCGTGGTTGGCGGATGCTTGCGATGCGAAGTGGTCGAACTCGCACGATATCAAGTTCAGGTATCCGACAGCCAGCTTCTTGGCAGCGAATCGAGTTATTTTTAACGTGAAAGTTAACGACTATCGGATGGTGAGCAATGTCGCGTACCGAATGGGAATCGTGGTTGTAACGTGGATTGGAACGCACGCGGAATACAGCAAGATCAATTGGGAAGTCAGACAAAATGAAGCTAGCAGTCGTTAAGTCTGAGGCCCAATACCGGGAGTACATGACTCGTATTGAGGACCTCGTTGTGCTTGACCCAACTCCGGACTCGCCGGAGGGGGGCGAGTTGGAGTTGCTGTCTTTGCTGGTCGAAGACTACGAACGCAGAACCTACCACTTTGAGAAGCCAGATCCTGTGGAGGCGGTGAAATTCCGAATGATGGAGCAGGGACTTCGACAGGCTGATTTGGTGCCATATTTCGGCTCGCGAAGCCGTGTCTCTGAGTTTCTGTCAAGGCAGCGCCCACTGACGGTAGGCATGATTCGACAGCTTTCCGCGGGGTTGGGTATTTCTGCAGAGGTGCTGGTCCAGGAGACGCCTCTTGTTGCTCAGAGTGAAGAAGGGAGCAGTGAAGAGGTGGATTGGTCGCTGTTCCCGGTCAAGGAAATGATCAAGCGGGGCTGGATTCAATTCGACCAGCGCCGTATCGATTCCGCTAAAGCTGCGGAACTTGCTCGGGCGTTTGTCGAGAAGGCAATGGGCAGCGCGCGTATGGGCGTCTTAGCACGACGTACGGTCAAAGGCGATGCGTTCGCACCGGAGGCAATTTGCGCCTTGACGGCATGGCAGGCCCGAGTGTTGCAAAAGGCTGCGGAACCTTCCTATTGCCCGCGTGGGCCATTCCATATCGACAAGCTCAGCGAGTCTTTTTTTAAGGAGCTAGTGTCATTCAGCCCTCTAGAAGACGGACCTTTGCGAGCGGTTGATTATCTACGTGATGCAGGTATTGCCGTAGTGGTGGAAGAGCACTTG
>NZ_KB290545.1:6563-35789 GCF_000282835.1 Pandoraea sp. B-6
AAACTGGATGGTGCCGCCATGCTGTCGGGGTCTGGTGTGCCAGTTATCGGCCTGACACTCCGATTCGACCGGTTGGATAACTTCTGGTTCACGCTTATGCACGAGTGTGCCCACATATGGAAGCACCTTAGTCGGCCGGGGGACGTGATTCTAGATCGTCTGGTAGATGCCGAAAGCACGGAAGGCATTGAGAAAGAGGCAAATCGCATTGCGAGAGATGTCCTTATCTCGCGGGCGCACTGGCGTAGTGCCTCTGTTCGCCAAATGCCGACGAAGGTTGGAATTGTCAGCTTCGCACGAGAGCAAGGGGTACATCCGGCTATCGTTGCTGGCCGGTTGCAGCGAGAAACTGAGAACTACGCAATTTTCAAGGATATGATTGGCCAGGGCGCCGTTAAGCCGCTGTTCATGAACCGTTAAGCGTCTCGGCTTGGTGTCGTTGATTGGAGTCAAGTATGAATCAAGGATTCGTGTATAGCCCGATCATCAAGGGGAAACTTAACGACATCAAGGCTATGGCTTACGTTGAGCGTAGCCTTGCAAGCCAGACTAAGCCGCTGTACGAGTTGCCTCCGTTTCTGCCTACGAAAAAGCCGGAAGAGGAATTAACTCGATTTGTTAAGCGTTTGGCGAAGATGTCTGGCCCTCGGCAATGCTACGTGGACTTCCCGATGTTGAAGCCCGGCACGCGGGTTGAGACGGGAGAGTCTGCTCTTATGGTGGGCTTCACTTTGCTCAAAAACGCTGGCGTTAATTTCGAACCGGTATATGGTTTTGATCGAGACGAAGCGGAGCTGTCCACCATTGTTCAATGGGCTCAGCAGCAAGGAGGATTGCTGCTTAGGTTAGATCGAGATGACTTGGATTTTCCCGATGAAACCATAGAGCAAATCTTCGATTTGCGCGCTATGGGTTTGGATCTTCGGATGCTCGACTTGTTGGTAGATCACCGATACCTCGGGACGGAGGCGGATGCTCTTGCTGCTGCTGCGAACACTTGCGACTTCGTGGATGCACTATCGCGCTTTGTCAGTGCACGAGCCATCATAGTTTCCGGCTCAAGTTCTCCGAAGACTGTTGCTGAGATCGAGCGGAATTCTCACGGTGAGGTAACGAGGCAGGAGCTAACGTTGTGGGCTAACGTGGCGACGCAGCAACTACCTGCAAACTTGGTCTTCGGGGATTATGGTGTGATTCACCCTGATTTTAGCGATCTGACGCCGAGTACCCACATCAACGGGAAAATCCGCTATTCGCATGGTGCGAAGCTGCACATTCATCGCGGACATAGCCTCCGCCAAGGTGAGAAGTACGAGCAGTACCGGAGGCTCGCTGCGGCAGTGGTTGGAAGCAGTTACTATCAAGATCGCACGTTCAGTTACGGCGATCGATACATCTACGAGTGTGCCACTGGTCACGCCGGTACAGGCAACCCCGGGACGTGGGTTCTGGTTGATCAGAACCATCATATTTCCTACACCGTGAAGCAAGCCGTGAGGTTGAGAGCATTGGCAACTCAAGGCGCATCTGTCGAAGAGTTGCTTGAGCAGAGCTAAAAGCGGTCCTATTTCCCGGTGCGACAGCAGCTTCTTGTTATTGGCGCTGGCATGAAAACGGGCATCGCTGTGAACCCCGCATGAACAGTGGTTCTTCGTGGACTCGGGAGAAATCCCGACGTGAGAACGCGCGTGAATAGTGGTTTCAATTAACGCGCTGAGACTTGGGAAGCTAGAGTGTTACCATTATACGACGCCCGCGAAGATCGCTATTTTACGCGGGGGATTGGGGTTCTTGGCAATCAGCGTGTTTCGTAAGTGCGTACGATTCTGGTGTGAGAGTCTTGGGATCGATTCCCATCGCTGGCGCTTTGGACCGACCAGCCTTTCGTAGACATCTTCGAGCAATGGTTTATGGCAACCGATGAGGTCAGCATTAGTGTAATGACCCAGCGAAACCTGCACAGCTTAAGCGGCTAATGCAAATGCCTCAGCCGGGGGGGGGGCATCCCAAGCGCCTGATGTGAGCGTCGGAGATTGGAGAAGCGTATTGACGTCCCCTCAAAAAAACGTAGCGGCGAGAATTGCATTTTTCCGTCCATCGCGTCCGCCATTGGAACGTCAACACGCGCGTCGACGGATTCGTTCACGGTCTTGCGAGATATCCTTGGGACAGGATGGGGAATGTATCCACACGACAAGTCGCGCGGATACACCGGCCCCCAATTGCTGGCCGCCGCTGCTCTGAGATCAAACAGTGGTCCCGAACACGGCCCCCACGCCCGCTGTCACTGCCATCGCAAAGGTGCCCCAGAAAGCCACGCGCAGCGCACTTTTGAAGAGAGGAGTTCCGCCAACGGCAGCAGCGGCAGCGCCGAGCAGGGCCAGGAAGATAATCGCCGTCGCCACGATCCAATAGAGCAGGCTCTGCTCCGGCGCCAGCAAAACCACGGCTAGCGGCATGGCCGCGCCCACGGCGAAGCTCCCAGCAGACGCCATTGCGGCTTGCAGCGGGCGCACGCTCAACGTTTCCGAGATGCCCAGTTCATCGCGCGCATGCGCGCCCAGCGCATCGTGCGCCATCAACTGCGTGGCGACTTGATCCGCGAGCTGCTGATCCAGGCCACGCCGCACGTAGATGGCCGTCAGTTCCCGATGCTCTGCCTCCGGGCTGTGCCTCAGTTCCTCACGCTCCCGCATCAAATCCGCCGTTTCTGTGTCGGCCTGTGAATAGACCGATACGAACTCGCCGGCAGCCATGGACATGGCGCCTGCCACCAATCCCGCCACGGCCGTGGTCAGGATGCTGGCGTGGCTTGCATGGGCCGCGGCCACACCGGCGACCAGACTGGCCGTGGAAATGATGCCGTCATTGGCCCCAAGGACGGCGGCGCGCAGCCAGCCGATATGTTCAGTGCGGTGTCTTTCAGGATGGGCACGATGGTGAAACTTTGTCATTGAAGATTCCGATCCATGTGAAGTAGCTTTGGGCAATCCGTTCAGGCGCGACGCCTCGGGAATCCTACGAACCCGTGTGCTGTCGCGCATGACGTCGTCGGCAATGCCAGCGCCCCTGAGCCCATAAATACGTAATGTCGCCGCACCAGACTTGATTCGACGCCACCACATTGAACTCGCAATTTAATACGTTCGGAATGTCGATGCGCTCCAGCGTAGCGCGCATGTATGCGTGGTTGCCAGGTTGCTTTCATCATGGCCAGCAGATATCTACTGCGCGGCGTGATGCCTCGGCGTTCCTGGTGCAGTTGTTGAACCCGGCGGCGCAGAACCGACTCCGCGCCGCCGACCGACCGGCTGGCATTGACGTGACTATAGTGCTGGTCGAGGACTAGAGACGCAGCACTGTGCTTGAACTCAGGGGGAAACGTACGACGTTGCTTGCTTATCAGACACCTCTCCATGGCGAGTATTCTCGCCTAAATGGGTGTCCGGAGGCGATTAGACCGCTACAATCGACCACCACGACCCGCCAGCGATTTAGCGCAGTTCCGGCATTTTCAGCAGGGTGTCCTGTAGCTTGAGCATCGCGTCTGCGGCAGCTCGACGACCGGAGAGCGAAAAGTCGCTCTTGAATTCGCTGAAGTCTGCATGGCCGGTGCCGGTCACGGTCCGCGTGGCGAAAATCGTGCCATCCAGGTTGCGAATTTCGCACTTCAGATTCACCGTGAAATCCGTTGCGGGCCACGTGACCAAGCTTGCCGACGAGGAATCCGTCGTTATCGTCGGCACAATGACGTAGGCGAGCGCGCTTTCCTTCGTCGAGGCAGCGACATCGACAGACTTCAGGCGTGTCACGTTCGTGAATACGTTCGAAAGCACCTTGTAGAAGGCGGTTTCGGCATCAGCGTACGGCTTGTAGCGGACCTTGTCGCCACCACCGCCGGGGGTCGTCACGATCAGTGCACGTGACTGATCGGTGATCACGTAGCCGACGTGCTTTTCAATGCGCGTGGCGCCTTCCGGTGCATCGATCGCCGCAATGTCGGGACTCATGCTGACCTGATGAGCGCAACCCGACGCCAGTGTCACGGCAAATACGACGCCCAACCATTTGAAAAATTTCATCTTTCATCTTCCCCAGTAGCTTGGCTTGTTTATTGGAGTGCTTTCAGAAACGCATCATCATCGAGCAATGACGTGAGCAGCTTCTGCACAAGCTTGGGGTAGGCCTCGGTGGCTCGCGGAATGGCAATGGCCGCAACGAAGTTCGACGACCACTCCGTCTCCACCGACTTTACCTGGTCGTAGCGCGTTTGATCGCCACGCGTCACGACAAAGCGTGCTTGGATGGTGCCCTTGCCTGTGGCGAGGCCGGCGTCGATGTCGTTCTCCAGCAAGGTGCCGGTAATGCGAACAGGCGAATCGGGTGAGAGCTTGCCCGCCAACGACAGCTCCTGCTTGATCGCTTCGGCGAGATACTGACTATAGGAGTCGCCATAAGGCGACGACATCGTCATCGCTCTCAGTGAAATACCGGTTTCGGTCTTCAAGCCGGGCGCCGGCGTGAATTTCCCGACTGCGGCCTTGTAGTCGCCGCCGATCTTCAGCTTGTCGACGTTATCCAATGACGCGCTGTAGTTCGGTGCAGTAGTGGAACATGCGCACAACATTGCGGTGAAGATCACCGCAACGGCAACTCCGATCTTCTTGAACATGAATCTCCCCGAAATACTGACGAACGCCCGAATACCTTGATGTGGCATCGTGGCGAGTTTTTAATTTATTTGTAATGCGAACAAATAATATTGGCTTGAATAATGTGGTGTCAATGGCATTTCACATGAAAACAGATCGATATGCGAACGATGCAACAAGCGACAATAGCGTGTGCTGTCAACCTGTGCCTGATGGATAGCACCTGGGGCGATCGAGACGCTTGAGGGGGGGCTTGGCATTAGACTCGTGCAACGCCAGGCCCGCCGTAGGCGATGCCGAGCGAGTGCCCCGTTTGCGTGCGAGGTGCAAACTGTCGAACTGGCATACTTAAGCAAAGTTGAGCTACGTCCCCCGTTTCCACGCTCTGGAATTCAACCGAGCCACGCCCCATCCTCCGATTGGGCCTGAGTCGCATCCGTCTTGAGAGAGAAAGTCATGAAAGCAGCCATTGGACAATTCGCCGTTGCCGCAGATGCGTCTATCAACGCGCAGACCTGCCTGCAATGGATGGCCAAGGCACGCGCCGCCGGTGCAGACCTGCTGGTACTCCCCGAGGGCGTGCTGGCGCGCGACATCGCCGACCCTGACCTGGTGCGCCGCGCCGCGCAACCGTTGGACGGCGAGTTCGTGACCGCCTTGCGCGAAGCAAGTCGAGGCAACAACCTCACGACGATGATGACGGTGCACGTGCCCGCGACCGCCGACGGCAAGGTGTGGAATGTCCTGATCGCACTGCGCGACGGCGAAATCATCGCCGAGTACAAGAAGATCCACCTTTACGATGCGTTTTCGGTGAAGGAGTCGACGAACGTGGTCCCCGGTAACGAGGTACCGCCGCTGGTCGACGTCTGCGGCCTCAAGGTTGGCCTGATGACGTGTTACGACGTGCGCTTCCCCGAGCTGGCGCGACGCCTCACGCTCGATGGCGCCGACGTGTTGGTGTTGCCGGCCGCGTGGGTGAGGGGGCCGCTCAAGGAGGCGCATTGGGAAACCCTGTGCACCGCGCGTGCGCTGGAGAACACGTGTTACCTGGTGGCGTCGGGGGAATGCGGGCCCCGCAATATCGGCGCAAGCATGGTCGTTGACCCGTTGGGCGTGATTGTCGCGCGCGCGGCGGAAGCGCCCGCATTCCTGCTTGTCGACCTCGATCCGGCCCGCATCGCCGAGGCGCGCCGCGTGCTGCCTTGCAACGAGAATCGTCGTTTCGCGGCGCCGCAACTTTAGGGCGTGTCGCGCCGGCTCAGCGCATGGCATGAACGGCTGACGTGCCGGGCAAGCCGAGTGACGATGTCGGCCATGTCGGACGAAGCCGCCATTACATCAACCGATTGCGCGCTTCGAGCAGCAACTGCGCCGCCAACTTGCCCAGCACCGTACTTGGCGCGTGTGTATCGGGCACGCTCGGCACGCACGCCATCCATTCGGTCAACGCTTCGGCCGGCATCGGGCGCGCAATCGCATACCCTTGGGCGATATCGGCGCCGAGAATCACGACCGCCTCGAGCATGCCCTCGTCTTCGATGCCCTCCACCACGACGGCCTTGTTCAACGAGTGTCCCAACTGGATCAGCTGATAGGTGAAGCGCAGGGTCTCCAGGGGATCCCGACCGACAGCGCTCACGATGTCCCGGTCGATCTTGACCAGGTCGAACGGCACTTCGCGCAGGCGCGTCAGACTGCTATAGCCCGAACCCAGATCGTCCTCTGCCAACTGGATTCCCAAGGCTTTGAATTTCGCCAGTTCCTGCGATACGTCCACGCCGAGCGGGAAGGCATCGGTTTCCAGCACTTCCAGCGTCAACTGGTTTGGCGCGGCACCGCTCTTTTTGAGCGCCCGCTCCGTGACTTTGAAATAGCGGATGTCGCCAAGTGCACTCGATGGCAAGTTCACGGAGACGCTCAGCGGGAAACCCGCCCGCAGCCAGAGGCGGCGTTGCGACAGTGCTTGCTCGAGCCCGCGCTTGTACAGCGTCAGGAAGTCCTCGGACGACAGTGCCGGGAAGAATTCGCCAGGTGCCAGAAGGCGATCGCCATCCTGCAAGCGGGCCAATGCCTCCACCTTGGTCACTTGCCCCGTTTTGAGATCGAGCAGCGGTTGATAGTGGATCTTCAGCGCGTCAGTCCCGAGAAGCTTGGACCAACGCTGCCGAACGGTATAAGGCACGGTGCGGGTATGGCCGGCCAGGCGCTCGGTGCCGGCAATGGCGAAGCCCAGAATCGTCTGCAACAGGGAAACGAAGGCAATCTGATCGGCGCCGGTCAGTGCGCCGGGCAAGGGGCTGTACAGGTTCAGGATGGCGGCCGTGGGTTCGCCCGGCTGGTGCAGGGGAACCGCAATGCAGGAATGAAAACCGACCGGCAAGGCCGCGGCCCGCCACGGCACCATCTTCGGATCGTTCGCAATATTGAGCGAGCGCACCACATGGCCGCTGCGCCAGGCACGCCCCGTGGGCCCCTGACTGCCGGACGAATTGCCCACCGTGATGGGCGCCGTTTTTTCGATCCCGGCGAGATAGCGCTCGATGGTGCCGCCAGCCGCCAATTCGAAGCGAAACACCCCCTGACGATCCGGCCGGCCCACCGCACAGCCGGCGATCTCGTCGTGTTCACCCAGAATCTGGACCACCTGGCTAATCAGGTCGGTATAACTTTCCGTTCTCCACGCCAGCAACGTGACGCGCTGCAATACTGCATGACGGGAGATCTGCAGGCGCTGATAGGCCTCGGCCTGCCAGGCGAGATCCTGGTTCATGCGCCGGCTCAGCAGACATAGCGCCTCGCCATGCGCCGCTGTATCGATGTATTTGACGATGGCTTCGCCAAGGACCCCTCGCGCGCGAACCAGATCTTCCCAGTTGAGCCCGACAATGGCATGCGTACGCCCGGCCCTGATGGCTTGCGCACGATGATCGGCAGCCGTCAGCGAAGGCGCCGAAAGCGCGCATAGTCGCTTCGTTTGGCGCGATTTGGCGTACCGCATTTCCGCTGGCGTCAGGTGATTCAGAATACGCTGGGACGCCGGCAGGCATGCAAGTCCATCGTGGAACTGGCTGACGATCGCTGCGGCGTGGCGTTGCACCTCAGCGAAGAGCGCCGCGAGTTGTGGCGTCCCGGCCATGCCGTACATCTCTCGTCCCTCGCTCACGGACGCAGGATCCTGAAGCGGGTGCCAGAACTTTTCGACGTTCGCTGAAACACCGGGAGATTGCATCTCGTCGTCTTGCGTGACCATGAACGTCGGCGGATCTGTGGTTTGCCTTGAAGGAATTAACGACCGGCAGTTGGAAATCCGCAGGCCGCGTCCAGCGACGAGCATACTGCACGGCCGGCCGCCATGCTACCGTGGTTTCACCTGACGATCCCAGCGGGGATCGTCGACAAATAGATAGCGCACGGAGATGGATTGGCGAGAGCGCATCGGGCATGGAGCGCTGATGGCCGCGGAGAGAGGGTGCCGACAAAGGGTGCCGACAGAGCGCGCAGACACCTCGGCACGCCGGCACGCTGACGTGCGGCAAGTCCTGGAGGCCGGCCGCGGCGATGAGCGGCCGCATTGTCGCGGTAAGGCGCTAACGCGTTACCGCGTTTCGATCAGCACCAGGCGGGGACGTAGGCGGACCGGCAGTACGATCTGCCATACGGCGTCAATTCGAGACGCTCGCCCACTCGGCAGACCAGTTCACGCGCCAGCAGCGCGTTAATGATGGCATCCGACGGGGGGTCGTCATTGCGAATGACGCGATAAATGGCAGCGACTATGGCCTGCTTCGACAGCGTGAGCATTCGTGCTCCTGACATGGATGAGATAACTGCGAGCCGCGTTGACCGACGCACATTTCGCGTCGGGCCTGAGATACCCGCACATGGCTCACGAACAAGATCGGTCGCGTAGCGATGGGCTATTGAGTTGGGTTGGTTTGTCGATGCCTGCAACGCTTTTGGACCGTGCACCCCATCAAACGACGTAGGTCGGTTCTCGCGAAGTGATCGAATTCGCTTCGACCGACCGATTGGATCTCGCAAGGATCGAGGAGATTGACGCGGTGTGGACAAGCGTCAGACTTGAGATTCTCTTTGTCACTTATACGCGTGTTCCGCGCATCGCGCAATGCCTTGTGCCGCCGAACGCCCGCCGACTGTGGCATCCGACGACACGCCCCCTTTCAGCCGATATGCGCGGCAAACCCCGTCTGTCCGGTGGCGACGTTGTCCTTGAGCGTGAGCGCCGGAATGTCGTATGCGCCGTGGTTCTGCTGCCGATAGGGAATCGGCGCCGTCGTGGCGAGTGTATCGAGACGCTCGCCCAGCTCGCGCTGAATCTGTGCAAAGCGCTCGGCGTCGATGCGTCCCGTCCGGAAGGCGACGTAGGGCGGCAACACGTCGAACCCCGGGTAGAACAACATGCCGTGCTGAATCGGGAACAGCACATCGTCAATGGGACCGTTGATGCCGCGATCGCTGTAGTGCGAGTCCCAGCCGCCGGTCGTCACCACGAGCATTGCGCGCTTGCCCGCCATCGACCCTTCGCCGTAGCGGTCGCCCCAATGCGTATTCGAGTGCTCGCCAACGCCATACGCGAAGCCGTAGGCATACACGCGATCAAACCATCCCTTCATGATCGCGGGCATCGAGAACCACCACAGCGGGAATTGCAGGATCACCGTGTCCGCCCAGCGCAGCTTCGCCTGCTCGCGGGCGATGTCGGCGCGCTGCGTGCCGCTCGCGAACGCATGCTTCGAGTCGAGCGACGCATGGAACGGCTCGCTCGCATTGCGTTGCGGCGCGTCGTCCTCGTCGATGGTGCTCTTCCACTGCATTGCATACAGATCCGAGACTTGCACGTGGTGCCCGGCCGCTTCGAGTCGCTGCACAGCAAAGTCGCGTAATGCGCCGTTGAGCGAGCGCGGTTGCGGGTGGGCATAAACGATCAATACATTCATTTTTCAAACTCCGTTGCGATTGGGTTCATTCGACTCAGGGAACACAGGCAGGTTAGGCGCACGCAAGGTATATTGGAAATGAATTCCTGATATGCCAGGTATAACCATGAATAATTTGAGACGAATCGATTTGAATCTGCTGGTCACGCTCGATGTCCTGCTTACCGAACAAAACGTGACGCGTGCCGCCGAGCGGCTGTATATGTCTCAGCCGGCGGTCAGTGTGCATCTTGCGAAGTTGCGCGATTTGCTCGGCGATCCACTTTTGCTGCCGGGGCCGCGCGGCATGCGCCCCACCGCGCGCGCAGAGGCGCTGCGCGGGCCGTTGCGCGATGCGCTTGAATCGCTGTCACGTGCCGTCTCACCCGCTGCGGCTTTCGATCCGGCCAACGCCGACTTGACCTGGCGTATCGCCGCCACCGATTACACGGAGTCGACCCTGGTACTGCCGGTGCTTCAGCGCCTGCGAGCGGCGGCGCCACGCACGCGGCTGGCGGTGTTCGATCTGTCGCCGTCGCGCGTTGCCCGGCAGGCGGAGCAGGGTATCGTCGATATCGCGTTTCACACAACGGATGGCGCACCACAGGGCTTGCGTCGCAAGGCCCTGTTCGCGGAGCGCTATGTTCTGGTGGGACGGCGTGGGCATCCGAAGCTCAAACGACGGCCCACGCTCAAGCAGTTTTGCGAGCTGGAGCACGTCATTGTGTCGCAGGACGGAGGCGGCTTTCATGCGAGCACTGACGATGCTCTCGCGGGGCTAGGGGCATCGCGGCGCGTCGTCCTGTCCGTGCCGCATTTTCTCTTCCTGCGATCCGCGCTCGCCAGCACGGATCTGGTGGCGATGGCCCCCGAACGCCTCGTTCGCGACGATCCGGCGTTGCAGGTGACGACGCCGCCCGTCGACCTGCGGGGCTTCGAGATCTCGATGTACTGGCACGAGCGTGTGCATCGCGATCCGTCGCATCAATGGCTGCGGGAATGCATCGCTAGCGTTGTGTGACCTTCAGCTCGGGCGAACGAGCGTGCGGCGCTCGTAGTCGCGCGATCCCATCTCGGCCAGTCGGCTGATCGTGCGCGACAGATCGCGCCAGTCGCGCAGCGCATCGACCGCGGGAATGAGCGGCATGTCGGACGCGATCAGCAACGTGCGTTGGCGGTCATAACAAATGTCGATCAGCCACAGGAATCGTTGCAGGGTGTCGGGGCGCTGGAGCCGTTCGACGTGCAGATCGCCCACGATCAAGGAGGGCCAGCGCTCGGCGAGCGCGAGGTAATCCAGATGCGAGCGATGTGCGACGCAAAGGTGGTCGAAATTGGCCCACAGCACGCGCGCGCCTGCGCTTTGTGCCGGCAGTGCACGGCCGGCGATCGTCACCGTCGACGGATTTGACGCGGGTCGCCCCTCCAATTCGGCATAACGCAGCGGCAAGAGCTCGCGGGCGTCGTCGGGGGGCGCGATCCAGCGTGGTAGCTGTGCCGCTTCGCCGCCCATGCGGTAGTCGGTGGCGCCGTCGAAATGCACGACCGCGAAGCGTTGCAGAATCACGGCGATGGTCGGTTCGAAACGCTCGTGAAACTCGGGGTCCGGCAGCAACTGCTGCGGCGCATAGTTCGACGTCAGCACCAGCCGCACACCCCGCGCCAGCGCGATGTCGAGAAATCGCTCGATCAGGAAAGCATCGGCAATGTCGTGGACGTGAAATTCGTCGAAACACAGTAACGCAACGCCGTGGAGCCAGCGATTCGCCACCGCCGCGAGTCGGTCGTCGCATGCCGGCTCGCGCACGAGTTGCCGATGGATGTCGCGCAGGAATTCGTGAAAGTGCACGCGCCGCTTCTCGCACTCGGCGACGGCGAAGGCGGCGTCCACGACGAGGCTCTTGCCGCGCCCGGGGAGTCCGTAGCAGTAAACGCCGTCGAAGGGCGGCTTGGCACGCCCCAGCAGCGCCGTGAGGGCGGCAAGGGCGTCGCGTTGACGAAGGTCGGGACGGACGTGGCGCTCAGCCAGCGCCCGCGTCACGCGCGCAATGTCGATCATGTAAAGCAGACTCCGGATAGCAGCAGCCGGCGTACCCGGCCGGCCAATGGGGGCCACTATACCGACGCTGCGCGGTTCCGGCTAATTTGGACTGCGGTGCGAAATCCGCGCATTTCGGCGTCGCCCTATCGCCCGCTCACCTCGTCGCCGCGATGGCATTGCGCAAAGACGCGGCGGATGCGCTAACGTATGGGCTCTGCGTAGGTCCGCATCCCTCAAGAGGACGTCAGGCATGTCTCACCCCTTCGATCCGGAACGCTATTTTCAGCGCATCGGTTACACCGGCCCGCGTGAAGCAACGCTCGATGTTCTGCGCGCCATCCACTCGCTCCATCCGCTGGCCATTCCGTTCGAGAATCTCGATCCGATTCGTGGCCAGCCGGTCGACGTCGAGCTGCCGTCGGTCGTTGCCAAGTTGCTCGATGGCGGACGCGGCGGCTACTGCTTCGAGCAGAACGCGCTGTTCGCCAACGCGCTGACCCATCTCGGGTTTGTCGTCACCCCGTTGATCGGACGCGTCGTGTGGGGGCGCTCGTTTGATGGGGAAGCGCCACTCACGCACATGCTGCTGCGCGTCGATCTCGACGGCGAGGCCTGGCTGGCCGATGTGGGTTTCGGCTCCGTCACGCTCACCGCGCCGCTGCGCCTGCATTCGGCGCAACCCCAGTCGACCCTGCTGGAAACGTTCCGACTGGAGACGGTTCGCACGGAGGACGGCGGGCCACCCAGCGAGTACCGCCTGAGCGTGCGCTCCGCCGACAAGTGGTTGCCTGTTTATCGCTTCGCGCCGAAACCCGCCGAGTGGATCGACTACAAGCTGGGCAATTGGTACACGTCGAGCGCGCCCGATTCCATCTTCCGAAATCAGCTCATCGTCTGCCGTGTGCTGCCGCTCGGACGCATTTCGCTACTCAACACAACGCTGACGGAGCGCTCGGCGCAAGGCGACGTCGTGGCGGAAACCGACATTGCGTCGGCGGCGCAACTCGCGCAAGTGCTGCGGGAACGCTTCGGCCTGAAGCTCGACGGCATCGACATCGATGCTTTGTACGACCAGGTGCGCGCCTGTGCCGCCAAGGCTGCTGGCTGAACGTTGTGGGCGCCATGCACTTGCCCGGCGTGTCAAACGACAAGGCCGCCTCCCGAGGGAGGCGGCCTGCGTGTCGTTGTCCTGTCGTCGTCAGCGGCAGGCTACGCGTCAGTGTGCCGACGTCGTGCCGGGCCACAGTCGCACAGCGAGCGCGGCGAGGGCCGCCAGCGTGGCGAGCGACGCGACGCCCGTCCAGCCCCAGTGCGCCAATGCCTGAGCACCGAGTGCCGCGCCGATCGACATGCCGATGAAGACGCCGACGAAAAGCACGGCATTCAGACGGCTGCGGGCGGCGGGTTCGATGCCGTACACGATGGTTTGATGCGAGACCAGCGCGACCTGCACGCCCAGGTCGAAGCCGATGGCGGCCAGACCGATCAGCCACAGTTGGGCATGGGCGCCGAGCATGGGCGCGAACAGCATCGCGGCGAATGACACGGCCACCAGGCTCGCCCCAAGACGGGTGACGATCTGCGGCCCCTTGCGATCCGCGATGCGACCGGCCAGCGGTGCGCCGAGTGCCCCGGCCGCGCCTGCCAGACCGAATGCCCCCGCCGCCGCCGCGCCCAGATGGAACGGGGCGTCGTGCAGCATGACGGCGAGCGTCGACCAGAAGGCGCTGAAGCCGACCGACAGCAGGCCCTGCGCCAATGCCGCCCGGCGCAGCGCCGGATGACGACGCCACAGGCCGGCCACCGAACCGAGCAATTGACGATAGGTCATCTGCGTCGTCGGATGGAACGACGGCAGGGCGCGCCACGCCACCACGCCGAAACCGGCCACGCTGATGGCGGCGACGACATACATCGCCCGCCAACCGAAGTTCTGGGCCACGAAGCCGGACACGACGCGGGAGAGCAGAATGCCCAACAACAGTCCGGTCATCACGGTGCCGACGACTCGGCCCCGGATCGATTCGGGCGCGATCGCGGCTGCGGCGGGGACGATGTCCTGTGCCATCGTCGCGGTCAGCCCGATGGCCAGACTCGCGGCGAGCAGCGTGCCAATGCCCGGCGCAAAGGCGGCCAGCAGCAGCGCGAGCGTGAGAATCGCGCCCTTGACGAGCACGATACGACGCCGGTCGATAATGTCGCCGAGCGGCACCAGCAGCAGAATGCCCAGCGCGTAGCCGAGCTGGGTGAGCGTCGGCACCCAGCCTACGGTCGTGTTGGCGGCGTGGATGTCGTCGGTCATGATGCCGAGCATCGGCTGGGCGTAGTACAGCGAGGCGACCGTCAGGCCGGTGCCCGTCGCGAGCAGCAGGATCAGCCGGGCAGACAACTCGGGCTGCGGCCGTGCGGTGGCTTGACTCGCGCCGGCGGCGTTGGAAATCTGAGCAGAACTCATAAGGTGAGGCTCCAATAGCAAGGTACGGGGCGTAGTGTCGCGCTTGGTGCAGTGCGGTGGTAGGCCTATAATCCGTACAACCTTTATACGTGCTGCGTATGACAGAGCCCCCTCATCCCCCTGCCTTTGGTACCGATGCGCCCGCCGGCCGAGGCGGCGGCGCCGACCGCGTCGAGCTGATGCAGACGTTCGTGCGCATCGTTGAGGCTGGCAGTCTGTCGGCCGCCGCAGCGCTGCTCGGCACCACGCAGCCGACTGTCAGCCGGCGTTTGCAGATGCTCGAACGCTCGCTGGGACTTCGCTTGCTGCAACGCTCGACGCATCGCATGAAGCTCACCGAGGACGGTGAGCGTTGCTTCGTCCGGGCGAAGGAACTGGTGACGAGCTGGGAGGCGTTCGAAGCCGATCTGCGCGGCACCGGCGACGACCCGGAGGGCACCTTGCGCGTGCTCGTGCCCCACGCGTTCGGTCAGGAAATGATGATCGGCCCGCTCGCGGACTTTCTAGAGCGCTATGCCGGGATGAAGGTGCATTGGTTCTTGCAGGACCGCGAGCCCGATTTCATTGCGGAAGGCATCGACTGCGCGATTCACGTGGGCGAACTGCGCGACCCGTCGAATGTGGCGATTTCATTGACCGACGTGCCGCGCATCGTCGTGGCGTCGCCCGACCTGCTGCGCGGACGTGCGTTGCCTTCGCACCCCTCGGACCTGGCCTCGTTGCCGTGGCTCTCGCTCACCACGTTCTACCGCAACGACATCACGCTCACGCACGAGCAAACGCACGAGACGGCCCGCGTCACATTCGATCCGCGCATGAGCACGGACAACCTCTACGCATTGCGCAGTGCCGCATTACGCGGGTTGGGTGTGGCAGTCTGTTCGGCGTGGTTGATGGCCGAGGACGTGGCGCAGGGGCGCCTGATCCAGCTCATGCCGCCATGGCGCTCGACGGCCTTGCCGATGTACCTCCTCTACCCGTACGCAAAGTACTATCCTGCCCGGCTGCGCCGTTTCATCGAAGCGATGCGCGCGGCCATTCCCGCCGTGATCGACGCCGAGCAACGCAAGATTCGCTGATCGCGATCAGACCAGCCGCAGTTGTCCCGATTGGCCTTGCAACAGGGCGTCATTGCGCTGGGCGGCGTCGCGTAAATAATCCCACAGCACCGTAATGCGCTTGAGCGAGCGCAGTTCCTCGTGGCAATAGATCCAGAAACTGCGCGTGACGACCACGTCGTCGACGAGCAGAGGTACCAGCCGGGCGTCCTGCGCGGCCATGAAGCACGGGAGGATTGCCAGCGCCTCGCCCTGCAATGCCGCCTGATACTGGGCGATGACGCTCGTGCTGCGCAGCACGACATTGCCCCCGGGCACGATGTCCTCCAGATAACGCAACTCGTTGCTGAACGTCAGTTCGTCGACATAGCTGATGAACCGGCGTCCGGACAGATCCGCGAACGTCGCGACGTCGCCGTATTGCGCGAGATAACCGGGCGTTGCATACAACTGCAGACGGTAGTCGCACAGCTTGCTGCACACATACGGCCCGCGCTGGGGGCGTTCGATGGTGATCGCCAGATCGGCCTCGCGTTTCGACAGGCTCACGAAGCGCGGCACGGGCAGCACGTCGAAGGCGATGGCCGGGTATTCGCGCTGAAAGCGTGAGAGGACCGGCGTGACGAAGTACGTGCCGAACGCTTCCGTCGAGCCGATACGAACGTGGCCCGAGAGCGTTTGCCCGAGCCCCGCCACCTGCTCGCACGCCGATTGCAGCGTGGTCTCCATTTGCTCCGCGTAGACGAGGAGCTGCTGCCCCTCGGGCGTCAGGGCAAAGCCCGCGTTGCGCGATTTGTCGAACAACAGCGTGCCGAGCGAGTGCTCCAGCGCGCGCACCCGTCGCGAAACCGTCGTGTGATCGACCCCCAGGCGTTGCGCCGCCGCACTCACGCGCTGTGTGCGCGCGACCTCCAGGAAGTAGCGCAAGTCGTCCCAGTCGGGACGCGGCTCCGCCCCCGAAGCGCCAGCGATGCCCGACGGTCGTGCCGCGGCGGTGCGAACCATTACGCTCTCTCCTATGTGTATTTGTGCACAAAGTAGATGCATATATTCGCTATGTAAAGCAAATTCGCACAAATACAATTCATGAGCGCCGCGCATAGACGGCGACGACGAACGCATACAAGACCTGAAGGAGACAAAGCGATGAAGATCAAGCCGTGGTTGCTCGCGCTGGGATTCGGCGCGAGCTTGGGGTTGATGTCGATGGCCGGGATGGCGCAGTTGCCGGACCGCCCGGTGAAGGTGGGCGTGCTCACCGACATGTCGGGACCGTATTCGGCGATGGGCGGTGCCGGCTCGGTCGCGGCCGCGCAAATGGCGATCGACGATTGTCTGGCGGCCGAGTGCAAGGGCATGAAGATTGCGCTGGTGTCGGCCGACAACCAGAACAAGGCCGACGTCGCCGCCAACAAGGCCCGGGAATGGTTTGATCGCGACAATGTCGATGCGATTGCCGATCTCACGAACTCGGCGGCCGCCCTGGCGGTGCAGAAGATCGCCATGGACAAGCAACGCGTGACGTTGTTCTCGGGGCCGGCGACCACGCGACTGACGAACGAAGACTGTTCGCCCACGGGCTTTCACTGGATGTTCGACACCTACTCGCAGTCGGCGGCAACCGCGCGCGCAGTGGTCGGTGACGGTGGCAAATCGTGGTACTTCATCACCGTCGACTATGCCTTCGGACACTCCCTGGAGAAAGACGCCGCCGACATCGTGAAGACACTCGGCGGCACGGTCCTGGGACAGTCGCGACATCCGCTCAATGCGTCCGACTATGCGTCGTTCCTGTTGCAGGCGCAAAGCTCGAAGGCACAGGTCGTGGCGCTCGCCAACGGCGGGCAGGACACCGTCAACGCGCTCAAGCAGGCACGCGAATTCGGCATTGTGCAACGCGGGCAGAAGTTGGCGGCGCTGCTGGTCTTCCTGTCGGATGTTCATGCGCTCGGCCTGAACACGGCGCAGGGCTTGATGTTTACCGATGGCTTTTACTGGGATCAGGACGATGCCTCGCGTGTCTGGTCGGCCCGCTTCCAGAAAAAGTACAAGGATCTGAAGCCGACGATGGTGCAGGCGGGCGTGTATTCGAGCGTGTTGCATTACCTGCGCGCGGTGGCGGCGTCTCAGAGCGTGGATGCCAAGGTGGTCGCGCAGAAGATGCGGGAAATGCCGATTCGCGATCCGATCATGCACAACGCCTCGATTCGTCCGGACGGGCGCGTGATCCACGACATGTACCTGTTCCGCGTAAAGTCGCCGGCCGAGTCGAAAGGCCCGTGGGACTACTACACCAAGGTCGCCACGGTGCCCGCGACGGAAGCCTTCCAGCCGTTGTCGAAATCGACATGCTCGCTCGTGAAGACGAGCACGGCGGCAAAGTGAGCGACGCTTGATTGTCATGGGATCGTCGCGGCGCAGGCCTCGCTGCGATTGCCTATCTTGTAATTGCCGGCGGCGCTGCGTGGTCATTCACCGTAGCCCGCCTTCCACCGAACCCTGAAGTCATTCGCAGTCTTTTCGCCCCCGAATCCTCGCATTCGTTTCCATCAGGAGAGCATGTCATGTCCCTACCCACCATTCCGCTGCTGATCGACGGCAAGCGCGTCGAGTCGAAGTCCTCGCAGTGGCGCGACGTTGTGAACCCGGCCACGCAGGAAGTCGTCGCACGCGTGCCGTTTGCCACGACGGAGGAACTCGATGCCGCCGTGGCGTCGGCCAAGGCGGCCTACAAGGGCTGGCGCAATACGTCGCAAGCCAACCGCATGCGCGTGATGTTGCGCTTCCAGCAGTTGCTGCGCGAGCACACCGGCGAACTCGCCGAGTTGATCACGCGTGAGCACGGCAAGACGCTGCCCGACGCCGAAGGCGAAGTCGGGCGCGGCCTCGAAGTCGTCGAACACGCATGCTCGATTGCCTCGCTGCAGTTGGGCGAGTACGCGCAGAACGCCGCGGGCGGCGTTGACGTCTACACGCTGATCGAGCCGCTGGGGGTGTGCGCCGGGATCACGGCGTTCAACTTCCCGGTGATGCTGCCGTGCTTCATGTTCCCGCTGGCGGTGGCCACCGGCAACACGTTCGTGCTCAAGCCGTCGGAGCAGGATCCGAGCGCGTCGCTGCGCCTGGCTGAACTCGCGCTCGAAGCCGGCCTGCCGCCGGGCGTGCTCAATGTCGTGCATGGCGGGCCGGACATCGCCAACGGCATTTGCGATCACCCGGACATCAAGGCCGTGTCGTTCATCGGTTCGACGCATGTTGGCACGCATATCTATCGTCGCGCCTCGGAGGCGGGCAAGCGTTGCCAGGCGATGATGGGCGCGAAGAACCACTGCGTGATCCTGCCCGACGCGGATCGCGAGCAGGCCATCAACCACCTGCTGGGCGCGGCGTTCGGTGCGGCGGGGCAGCGTTGCATGGCCACGTCCGTGGCGGTGCTCGTGGGCGAAGCGCGCGCGTGGGTGCCTGAGCTGGTGGCGCGTGCGCGCGCACTCAAGGTGGGTCCGGGCTCGGACCGCACGGCGGATCTCGGCCCCGTGGTGTCGAAGCAGGCGCGTGCGCGCGTCGAGAAGCTCATCGGCGCCGGCGTGGAGGAGGGCGCGAAACTGCTGCTCGACGGCCGCGGCCACACCGTCAAGGAAGCGCCCGATGGCAACTTCGTCGGTCCGACGATTTTCGACGATGTCACGGCCGACATGTCGATCTACCGCGACGAGATTTTCGGACCGGTGCTGTGCATGACGGGTGTCGATACGCTCGATGAAGCGATCGCCTTCGTCAACGCCAATCCCAACGGCAACGGCGTGGCGCTGTTCACTCAGGATGGCGGAGCGGCACGCCAGTTCCAGAACGAGATCGACGTTGGGCAGGTCGGGATCAACCTGCCGATTCCGGTGCCGGTCGCCTGGTTCAGCTTCACCGGTTCGCGTGCGTCGAAGCTGGGCGATCTGGGGCCGAACGGCAAACAGGCGATTCTGTTCTGGACACAGACCAAGACCGTGACGGCACGCTGGCAAGCGCGCGGCACGGGCCCGGCGGGCGTGAACACGACGATCACGTTGAAGTAACGCGCACGACGCTTTCGGAGATTCGGAGACAGACGATGGCTACGGAAACGCAACAAAAGGGCTGGCGTGTCGCCTTCATCGGGCTCGGCAACATGGGCGGACCGATGGCGGCGAATCTGGTGAAGGCTGGGCATGCGGTGCGCGGCTTCGATTTGTCGGACGCGGCGCTCGCGCGACTCACGGCGGCCGGTGGCACGGCGGCCACTTCGATTGCCGACGCCGTGCGCAACGCTCAGGTGGTCATCACGATGCTGCCCGCCGGCGAACATGTGCTCGCGGCGTACGATGGCCCGGACGGTGTGCTCGCGCACGCCGCGCCGGACGCGGTGCTGATCGACAGCAGCACGGTGCCGCCGGAAATTCCACGCCAGTTGGCGACGCTCGCGCGTCCGGGCACACCGTTGCTCGACGCGCCGGTCTCCGGCGGCACGGCGGGGGCGGCCGCGGGCACGCTCACGTTCATGGTGGGCGGCGATGCGGCGCTCGTCGAGCGCATGCGGCCGCTGCTCGGCAACATGGGACGGGCGATTCATCACGGCGGGGCGCTTGGCGCGGGGGAGACGCTCAAGCTGTGCAACAACATGCTGCTGGGTATTCTGATGGCGGGCACGAGCGAGGCGCTGCGTCTGGGGATCGCCAACGGACTCGACCCGAAGGTGCTCTCGGCCGTCATGCAGCAAAGCTCCGGGCGCAACTGGACGCTGGAGGTCTACAACCCGTGTCCAGGCGTGATGGAGAATGCGGCGTCGTCGCGCGGCTACACCGGCGGTTTTGCCACCGATCTGATGGCGAAAGACTTGCGTCTCGCCCACGGGGCGGCGGTGGCCGGCGACGTGGCGACCCCGCTCGGCGATCTGGCGCGGCGCATCTTCGAGGTGCATCGGGCCAACGGGCACGGCGCGCTCGACTTCTCGAGCATTTTCCAGGACCCGGTCACGCTGGCGCAGGCATTGGCCGTGAAGTAACGGTTGTCCGGCAAGGCCATTGAAACGCCCGTCGGCTTAGCGGCCGACGGGCGTTGTCTTTGCGGATCACGGCAGCCGTGTCGACGTCAGCCAGCGATCATGCGATGCAGTTGGTCGAGTTCCTGGTTGACGGCGCGTTGCTCGTCACCCGACAGGCCGCCGCCGTGTTGCGCGGCCATGTCGCGGGTTTCCTGCGCAATGGCGTCAAGGCGGCGGTGCAACGCATAGCCGCGCGGCGGCGGGTAATAGCCTTGGTTGACGTGATTGTCGATGTCGCGCGATTCATTGCCGATACGGCGGTCGATCTGCTCGCGACGTTGCACGGCGACGGTATGCGGGTCCGGCGCCACGATGACGCGCGCCGCAGGCGCTTGACGCGGCGGTTCGACCACGCAGCCCGACAGACTGCCGAGCACGCCTGCGAGTCCGGTCAGCAGCGCGATGGCCGCCAGTCCGCGTAGCTTGCCGGTCCCCCCGGCGGTGTGAGGCGTGAGGTATGGGACGTTCATGATCGTTATTGAGTCCTGGTGTACGCCAAGGCGGCGTAATGCGATTTTCGCCAGCGGTCCGGGCGGCGCACAGCGATGTTGCAATCGGTTGCAACCATTTCAAACCGGCCGATATGGGCGTATCATCCCGGCGCAACGGCTCCCCCCACAGCCAGTCCTTCCGCGCTTGCGAGCGCCTCCATTCCCCCATGATCGTCCGACCCAATCTGAACTGGCTGCGCATGCTCTTTGTCGTGCGCGGCTCGATCGTTCCCAAGATTGCCCCGCAGCTCATTTTCACCACCCTCATCTCGATCGCCGTCACGTTGGCCCACGGACGCGTCTTCGAATGGAAGATTCCGCTCACGTTCGTGCCGTTCTCGCTGATCGGCATCACGCTCGCGATTTTCCTCGGCTTTCGCAATACCACGAGCTACGCCCGCTACTGGGAAGCCCGGATGCTCTGGGGCAGCGTGCTCAATGAGACGCGCGCGCTGGCCCGTCAGTCGATGACGCTGGTGTCCGATACCTCGGAATCGTCGCGCTTCGTCGCCTATCTCATCGCCTTCGTACACGGCATGCGCCATCAGTTGCGCGGCACGGACCCGCAGGCCGACTTCGAACGGCTGCTCGACAAAACGGACGTAGCCTGCCTCGCCCGCAAGCAGTTCAAGCCTATCGCGATCCTGCTCATGGCGGGCGAATGGCTCCGGGAACGCCGCTCGCGCGGGCAGATCGAAGCGCCGCTCGCGCAGGTCATGGAGATGCATCTGGATCGGCTCGGCGAAGCCATCGGCGGCTGCGAGCGCATCGCCACCACGCCGATCCCGTTCACTTACGGCGTGATCCTGCACCGCGTGACCTATCTCTACAGTCTGCTGCTGCCCTTCGGTCTGGTCGATTCGATCGGCCCGATGACGCCGGTGGTCGTGGCCTTCCTCTCGTACACCTTCTTCGCGCTCGAAGCGGTCAGTGCCGAAATCGAAGAGCCGTTCGGACTGGAGCCGAACGATCTCGCGCTCAACGCCATGTCCGAGACCATCGAGCAATCGCTGCGGGAAATCCTCCATCGCCAGCACACGGCCCGCCTGCGCCCGCGCAACGAGCATCACATTATTACCTGACGATTCTGATACTAAAGTCCTTGCTTTACTTTTCTGAGCGCCTATACTCAAGTACATGCTTGACCATGACATCACCCTCGATCTGACCTTTCAGGCGCTGGCCGACGCGTCACGCCGCGCGATGCTTGCGCGGCTGGCGCAGGGGCCGGCGTCGGTGAGCGCGCTCGCGCAGCCGCTGGCGATGTCGTTGCAGGCGGTCATGCAGCACCTGGCCGTACTTGAGAGTGCGGGGCTGGTGCGAACGGAAAAGGCCGGACGCGTGCGAACGTGCCGGATCGAACCCCAGGCGCTGAGCCTTGCCGAGCGATGGATTCATCAGCGCCGTCACGAGTGGGAGGGCCATCTCGACCGATTGGGCGAGTATCTGGCCAGCCTGCCGCCCGAAGGAGGAGTTCATGAGGACAGCCAGTGAAGCCATACCCGAAACGCAGCCGAGTCCGCTGAGCGTTGGTCGGACTTACGCAACCACGCGCGAAACCGTATTTCTCGCCTGGACCCGCACCGATGCCGTGAAGCGATGGTTTTGCCCGACCGGCTACACCGTGCCCGAAGCGAAGATCGATGCCCGCGTGGGTGGCGTTTTCGACCTGCGCATGCAATCGCCCGAAGGGGAGTCGCATTGGATTCGCGGGCGTTTCATCGAGATCGACGCTCCGGCACGTCTGGTGATCGACATGGAAGTGACCGACGCGAAGGGACAGGCGCTGTTCGGCGCGCGCACGACGGCGCAATTCACGGAAGTGGGGCAAGGCACGCGGTTGGATGTCGAGCAGCGCTACACCGTTCACGATCCGGCGTTCGCCTGGATGCCGGCTGGGGCCGGTCAGGGTTGGGCACAGACACTCGATAAGCTGGGCCGCGAGGTCATGCGCGACGCGGAGGCGCCAACGCAGCGCAGTGTGGTGCATGCGACCTTTCGCATCGAGCGTCAGTACGCCGCGTCGCCTGCGCGCGTGTACCGTGCGCTGACCGAGCGCGACGCCAAGGATCGCTGGTTCGCCAGAAGCGATGGCCTGACGTTGCTCGAGCGCTCCATGGATGTGCGCCCCGGCGGCCGCGAGGTGGCGAAAGGGCAGTGGGCAAGCGGCATGGTGTCCACGTTCGACGCGCTGTACTTCGATGTCGTGCCCGATGCGCGGCTTGTCTACACCTACGAGATGCATCTGGATACGCGCAAGATCTCCGTGTCGCTCGCGACGATCGATCTTCGTGCGCATGATGGCGGCACGCAACTCGTCATGACCGAGCAGGGCGCGTTCCTGGACGGCTACGACGACGCGGGATCGCGCGAACGTGGTACCCAGCAGTTGCTCGATGCCCTCGGCGCCTCGCTCGTCGACTGAGCCCCCACCCGCACGTTTGCCCAGCGCTTACGACGCCGCTGCGCCCCGTTTCCCGGGGGCAGCGGTGTTCGTCGCAGCGCGATTGCCCCATTGTGGTGCGTCGATTCTCATCGAAAGCCGCAATAGTTCCTCGACAAATATCGCGTTTTTCATCTCGGCGGCGAGTTCTAGACTTCCTTCCATCGACGGCGCAATTGAAAACAAAGTCGTCGCAAACTAGACAGGAGTTAAGAAAATGAACCGCAAGAACATCGCAATCGCCCTTATCGCCGCCGTGGCTTCGTTCGGTGCTGTGGCCAGCAACGCTGCCGAGAACGGCAACAACTACCCCGAGATCGCCTCGCAAGGTCAGCCGCTCACGCGTGCCGCCGTGCTCGCTGATCTGGCACAAGCCCGCGCTCAAGGGCTGATCCCGAACGGTGACGCCGACTATCCGGTCTATGTCGCTTCGGCCTCGACCAAGAGCCGCGCCGACGTGAAGGCCGAACTGGCCCAGGCACGCGCGCAAGGCCTTGTGCCGCAGAACGACGTCGACTACCCGATCGTCGCCTCGCAAGGCCCGAGCGCCACGCGCGCTGGCGTGAAGCAGGAACTGGCGCGTGCCCGCGCCGCAGGTGAGCTGAACGTCAGCCAAGGCAGCTGATCGCCGGCCGGCTGTCGCCGTAACGTCAAAAGCCGTCCCGAGGGAAAATCCTCGGGACGGCTTTTTGTTCGTCCGACGAATCGAGATCGGGCGATCAGGCGCGGCGGTCTTCGGCCGCGGGCGTGTCCGGGGTTCGTGACGCCAGTGCGTCGGTGGGCGTCGGGGCAGGGGCCGCGTCAGGCGCGCGCTCGCCGTCCCAACCGAACGTGACGTGCCGCCGCGCATGACGCTGCTCGCGCTCGCGTGCCATCTGCTCTTCGAACTGGCGGCGGCCTTCCTTGGCCGCGGCGACCATTGCCTTGCGATCCTGGTAAGCGGGATACATCTCGTCGGTCAGTTGCAAATTGGCGCGCCGGAAGGCCATCGCCGCCTCTCTCGCCTCGGCCGCCGGCCAGCCCAGGGTTTCAAGCACCGACCGCGCACTGCGCAACGACGACTCGAAGACTTCCCGTTCAATGTGTTCGACGCCACGATCGCGAAGCTGGAACAGATGGCCGACGTTGCGCGCCCGCGCCACGATGGGCACGTCGGGGAAGTGTTCGCGCAACAGGTCGACGATTTCCAGGGACTGATCGACGTCGTCTACGGCGACGACCACCGCGCGGGCATGTGCCACGCCCGCGATACGCAGCAGATCGAGCCGTGTCGCGTCGCCGTAGAACACCCGGAAGCCAAACTGGCGCAGGCTCTCGATGGTGTCGGGATCGTGATCGAGCACGGTCACCGAAACGCCCTGCGGCACCAGCGTGCGGCCAACGATTTGCCCGTAGCGTCCAAAGCCGCAGATCACGACGCTGGCAGACTGCGGCTCGTCGATCTCTGCCATGCGGGGCGATCCCGTCACGCTGTAGCGCGGCAGCAGCCACTTGTCGATGCCCACGAGCAGCAGCGGCGAGACCAGCATCGAGAGCGCGACGGCGCCGATGAGGAACGACGACACCGCCGGAGGCAGCACTTGCGGTCCGGCCGACTGGAACACCACGAAGGCGAATTCACCGCCCTGTGCCAGCAGCAGCGTGAAGATCGGCCGTTCTTGATAGGGCAGTTGCATCCACCGCGACACCCCGTAGATGGCCAGTCCTTTGAGCGCCATGAAGCCGATGACGACGGCGATCATGCGCAGCGGTTGCGCGAGCAGCACACCGAAGTCGATGCTCATGCCGACGGCAATGAAGAACAGCCCGAGCAGAAGCCCCTTGAACGGTTCGATGTCGGTTTCCAGCTCCCGCCGGTATTCGCTCTCGGCAAGCAGCACGCCGGCGAGGAACGCGCCGAGCGCCATCGACAGGCCGACCCATTGCATCAGTGTCGCGATGGCGACGACGAGCAACAGCGACGCCGCCGTGAAAATCTCCGGCGTGCGGCTGTTGGCGATCCAGCGCAGCAGCGGGCGCAACGCCAGCCGCCCGCCAAGGATGATCGCCGCAATCACGCCGACGATTTTCAGGGCTTCGAGCGCGCGCGCCGTCCCGGTCATCACGTGGCTGTCGAACGAATTGGCCAGCAAGGGCAGCAGCGCGAGGATCGGGATCGCGGCAACGTCCTGGAACAGCAGGATCGAAAAGCCCGCCTGACCGCTCGGGGTGCCGAGCAGATTGCGCTCGGCCATCACCTGCAAGGCGATCGCGGTCGACGAGAGCGCGAGGCCCAGGGCCGCGACGAGGGCGATGCGCCACGGCGCGCCGAGTGCGACGCCCGCCGCGAAGAGCAGCACCGCGCACCCGACGACCTGCGCCGAGCCCCATCCGAAGATCGGCCGTCGCAGATTCCACAGGCGTCGTGGTTCCAGTTCGAGGCCGACAAGAAAAAGCATCAGCACCACGCCGAATTCGGCGAAATGCAGCACGTCTTCGACGCGCGCGACAAGACCGAGTCCCCAGGGACCGATGGCGATCCCGGCGGCGAGATAACCGATGATCGCGCCGAGTCCCAGCGCACGCGACAGCGGTACGACAATGACCGCCGCGGCGAGGTAGATCAGGCTGGCAAGCAACCAGGCCGGTACGTGTTCCATCAGGCGGCCCTCCCTGAGCTTGCATTCGTGGTGCCGGCCACGTCGGCGACGCCGGTTGCGCAGCGCGGACGATCCGCGACCGGAATGTCCTGACACTCGGGCGCGTCCGCCATGGAAATCAGCTCGGGCCATTGCGGGTACGTGGCGAGCTTGCCGGCAAACGCGCTCACGTGGGCATCGAGTGCGGCATCGTCGCTGCGTCGCGCGCCAAAGAACACGTGCGGGGGCAGGAAGCGCATGTTGCACAGGCGCGCCATCTGCTCGTAGGGCGGCAGGAACGCCGAGAACTCGTGCTCGTTGTAGCCCTCGGGGCGATAGCTCGCCTTTGGCCCGCCGGCACTCGCCACGAGCCAGAAGTCCTTGTTCGCGAGCGCATGTCCGTCATGGCCGTACGCCCAGCCCCACGACAGCACTTCGTCGAGCCAGAGCTTCTGCAGCGGCGGCATGCTGTACCAGTAGATCGGATGGACGAGCACGACCAGGTCGGCACGCGCCACGCGCCGTTGTTCGGCCGCAATGTCGATGCTGAAGTCGGGATACGTCGAGTACAGGTCGTTGACGTCGACACCTGCGATGCTGCGAGCGGCGTCGAGCAGGCGGTGATTGACGCGAGAGTCGCGCCAGCGCGGGTGCGCCACGATGACATAGACGGCTCGCGTCGGCGCATCGTGACGGGGCGCGCCGTCGATGTCCGGGACGGCGGTGGGGAGAGGGGAAGGCGCGGGGGCAGTCATGCGGGGGAGCATACCGCATTCGTCTGGCGCCCGACATCACGTCGGGCACCGCCGGGCGTTGCCTGCGGCAGTCCATTCGAGATCGCGTCCGATACTGCTGCGTGGCGAACACAGACGCGATGTCAGGCTAAAGACTGCGGTCGCGAAGGCCGTTAAGGCAGGATAAGCGCTGCGCAGATTCTGCAGGCGGCGGCAGGCCGAACGGCATACCGCACGTCACACGACGAATAACCAGAACCCTGGCGCCGGTGGAGCATCCGTGCTCACGCCGGCGCAATACCGACATGTCGCCGCAATCCTTTCGTACTACCGTCAATCTGATCTATCACGGCCGCAACGTCGCGCTGGCGCTTTTGCTCGTCGCGCTGATGTACAACCAGACGTTCTGGATCGTCGTGAGCGTTGCTGCGGCGGCGCTTTGCACCGGTGCGTTGCGCGAAGCGGCGCGGATGCCGGAGGAAGACGATCTGCCGCCGCGTCCGCTGGTCATCCAGGTACTGCGCATCTCGGTGCCGCTGCTGCTCACCATGTTCGCGCTCGGCTACGGCGCCGTGTGGATCAATCGCAATTTCGGCTGAGCCGGGCCTGCCCGCGCGCTCGCGCCTGGGCGCGAGGCGGGACAGCAAGCGGCGCGCTTACGACTGCGCCGGAAGCGCGTCGCGCGACTTGTGCAGCAGCGCGTTGCGGCGCGCATACGTGAAATAGATCCCCAAGCCGATGACGAGCCACACCACGAAGGCGACCCATGTGGTCGCTTGCAGGTGCGCCATCAGGAACAGGCACAGACCGGCGGAGATAAGCGGCACGACCGGGGCGCCGGGCACGCGGAACGCGCGCGGCAGGTCCGGGTGCGTGCGACGCAGCACCAGCACGGCGACCGACACCAGCGCGAACGCCGACAGCGTGCCGATATTGATCAGCTCGGCGAGCACGCCCAGCGGCACAAAGCCCGCGATGACGGCGAACACCACACCAATGATCCACGTGCCGGCGAATGGCGTTTTGTGCGTCGGATGAATGCGCGAGAGCAGCGGCGGCAGCAGGCCGTCGCGCGACATGGCATACGTAATGCGGGTCTGGCCGTAGGTCATCACCAGGATCACGGTCGTCATGCCGAGAATCGCGCCCAGATCGACGAAGCCCGCGATCCAGTTCTGACCGGCATATTGCAGCGCCAGCGACACCGGGTGGTCCACGCCCGCGAACTTCGCGAACGGCACGATGCCGGTCATGATCGCGGCGACCGCCACATACAGCAGCGTGCAGACGATGAGCGAACCGATAATGCCGATAGGCAGATCGCGGCCCGGATTGCGGACTTCTTCCGCTGCCGACGTCACGGCGTCGAAGCCGATGAACGCGAAGAACACGAGCGCGGCGGCGTTGAACATGCCGCCGGTGCCGAACGGCATGAACGGTGTCCAGTTGGCCGGTTTGACATGCCATACGCCCACCGCGATGAACAGCAGCACGACGCCGATCTTGATCGCCACCATCAGATTGTTGATGCGCGCGGACTCACGCACGCCGTACGACAGGACCCACGTGATGAGCAGCATGATGACCACGGCGGGCAGGTTGATGAAGGTCGTGACGCCGGGCACGCTGCCGGGTGCTGCCGTGATGGCGGCGGGCAAATGCAGACCGAAGCCTGCCGTGAGCGACTGGAAGTAGCCCGACCACCCGACCGAGACGGCCGACGAGGCCAGCCCATACTCGAGCATCAGATCCCAGCCGATGATCCACGCGACGATCTCGCCGAGCGTGGCGTAGCTGTAGGTGTAGATCGATCCCGAGACGGGAATCGTCGACGCGAATTCCGCGTAGCACAGGGCCGCGAAGCCGCAAGCGGTGGCCGCGATGATGAACGAGAGCGTGAGCGCAGGGCCGGCGGTGAGGGCGCCGGTGCCTGTGAGCACGAAAATGCCGGTGCCGATGATGGCGCCGATGCCCATCAGGACCAGATCGACCGGGCCCAGCACCTTTTTGAGACTGCCGGTACGGCTCGCGACCAGCATGTTCTCGATGTTTTTGGTTCGAAAAAGACTCATGACCTGCAAAAGGTTCCTGCAACGTATGCCCCTGGCGTTCGCGTGGCGCGCCGTCGGGGAATCCACGGGAGAGGTCTCCCGCGACCTGGCTGCAAGGGCACCCCGGGCTTGTGGCCGCTCGTTCCCATGCCTGGCGGAACACCACAGGGTGGGTCGAACCTCCTCGTTGCGCTAACGTCGCCGGTGCGCACGGCACCGATCTGTCGGCCGTCGGTAGCGTGCATGGGGATGCGCGCCGGATGCGGCAAGACGATAGGCAACCACGGCGCGCGCTACGCGCACCGGGGCGGGACGAACACGATCGAGACTTACGGAGGATCCTGCCGGACTGCCGTGTGCGTGGCGACTGTCGCCGTGGCACATCGGAGAAGGGTGGGTCTGCAAGGTGGGTGCCCGTTCGACGCCGTGGCGTCGTTCGGGCGAAGGCTCGCTGTCCTGCGGTCCGGCCATCGGTGCCTGATCGGCGCCTCCGCCTGGCCGGAATTGCTCATATTTTAAGCGATTTTTCCCAAGGTGCGTACAGCGTCTGCTGAATTGGGGGCACATCGATGGGCGAGCCGCGGCGCGAGGGCCGCCGCGTCGCAGACAGGGCGACGCGCGCGGTTGGCGGGGTCAGTGGTTGGAACCGCCGGGGCCACCGCCCCCCGGACCGCC
>NZ_KB290546.1:0-215 GCF_000282835.1 Pandoraea sp. B-6
CGGCAGCCCGGCGCCCGCCGCGAACGACCCGCAGGCGCAACTCGTGAAGCAGGGCGAATACCTCGCGCGCGCGGCCGATTGTGCCGCGTGCCACACGGCGCCCAAGGGGCTACCGTTCGCCGGCGGCCTGCCGATCGCCTCGCCGATCGGCACGATCTACTCGACGAACATCACGCCCGACAAGGACACCGGCATCGGCAGGTACAGCCTCGAGG
>NZ_KB290546.1:225-56758 GCF_000282835.1 Pandoraea sp. B-6
GCCTCGAGGACTTCGACAAGGCGGTGCGCCACGGGGTCGCGAAGAATGGCGCGACGTTGTACCCGGCCATGCCGTACACGTCGTACGCGAAGGTGCGTCCGGCCGATGTCAAGGCGCTGTACGCCTACTTCATGAACGGCGTGAAGCCCGTCGCGCAGACCAACAAGTCGACCGATATCCCGTGGCCGATGTCGATGCGCTGGCCGCTGTCGATCTGGCGCAACATGTTCGCGCCCGCGGTCGTTGGCGATACCGCCTCGACCGATAACGATCCCATCTCGCGCGGACGCTATCTTGTCGAAGGCCTGGCCCATTGCAGCGCCTGCCACACACCGCGCGGCTTTGCGTTTCAGGAGAAGGCGCTCACCGACGACAGCACCGCATTCCTGTCGGGCGGTGTGGTCGACAACTTCCTCGCGAAGAATCTGCGGGGCGATGTCACCGACGGTCTGGGCAACTGGAGCGAAGGCGATATCACGGCGTTCCTGAAGGGCGGACGTAACGACCACTCCGCGGCGTTCGGCGGGATGACGGACGTGGTGCAGCACAGCACCCAGCACATGAACGATGACGACCTCACGGCGATTGCCAAGTACCTGAAGACGCTCAAGCCGGTCGATCCGAACGCCAAGGCGCTCGCCTATGACGACACCGTGGCCAAGGCATTGCGTACGGGCGCAGGCAAGGGCAACGGTGCGCTCACGTTCCTCGACAACTGCGCGGCGTGCCATCGCAGCACCGGCAAGGGCTACACGCAGACGTTCCCAACGCTCGCCCTCAGCTCGACGGTGAACTCGGCCGATCCGACCTCGCTCATCCACATCGTGTTGCGCGGCGCGGAAATGCCGTGGACGAAGTCGGCGCCCACGCATTACGCGATGCCGAGCTTCGACGACCGGCTGACCGATCAGGATGTGGCCGACGTGCTGACGTTCGTGCGCTCGAGCTGGGGCAACAAGGCGCCGGCGGTGACAGCCACCCAGGTGGCCAAGGTGCGCAAGGAGGTTGGCGCAGCGGCGCAACCGCAGCGCTGAGCCGGCAAATCGTAGGGCCGGTGACCGGCCCCAGGGGGGAAGTCGAGGCCTCGCCAGGCAGCATCGCTGGCGGGGCTTCGTTGTTTGCGATCGGGCGGGGGAGGGGGCGGATTCCATCGTTATACTGACGGTTCTTGCGCAACCGTGTCCCCAACATGAGGTATCACCATGCCCCGAATGTTCGTCAAGACCTTGCCGTGTCTCGTCGCCGCCGCAACGCTCGCCCTGTCCCCGCTGTCGGCACTGGCCTGTACCCGTGTGGTGTATCTCGGCGCGAACGACGACGTGATTACCGCGCGCTCGATGGACTGGAGGGTCGACGTCGCCACCAATCTCTATGTGTTGCCGCGCGGCATGACGCGCTCGGGCGAGGCGGGGCCCAACTCGCTTCGCTGGACGGCGAAATACGGCAGCGTGGTGGCCACGGGCTACGACGTGTCGACGACCGACGGCGTCAACGAGAAAGGGCTGTCGGCGCAGTTGCTCTGGTTGGTGGAGTCGCAATATCCGACGTTCGACAAGGGGTCGAAGCCGGGGCTGACGATCGCGGCCTGGGCGCAGTACGTACTGGATAATTTCGCGACGGTTGCACAAGCCGTGGCGGCGCTGGAGAAGACGCCGTTCACGATCGTGACGGACAACGTGCCCGGCGAGGATCGGATCGCGACGCTGCATCTGTCGATGTCCGACAAGTCGGGCGACAGTGCCATCGTCGAGTACATCAACGGTCGGCAGGTGATTCACCACGGCCGCCAGTATCAGGTGATGACCAATTCGCCGACGTTCGACGAGCAGCTTGCGTTGAACAGTTACTGGAAGCAGATTGGCGGAACGACGTTCCTTCCGGGGACGAATCGCTCGTCGGATCGCTTTGCGCGAGCGTCGTTCTACATCAATGCGATTCCAAAGACCGAATCGCCGGTCGAGGCGTTGGCGAGTGTGTTCAGTGTCATTCGCAATGCGTCGGTGCCGTTCGGCATCACGACGCCGGGCGAGCCGAATATTTCGTCAACGCGTTGGCGCACGGTCGTCGATCACAAGCGCATGCTTTATTTCTTTGAATCGGCGCTCACGCCCAACACGTTCTGGGTGGATCTGAACAAGGTTGATTTCGCGGCCGGGGCGCCCGTGAAGCGGCTCGATCTCGGCAAGGATCAGCGCAATACCTTCAGCGGTGAGGTCTCGGCCGATTTCAAGGTGGCGCCGCCGTTTCCGTTTCTGGGGTTGCGCGACGTTCCCGGCCCCGCGTCGAAAGACCGGTCAGGAAGCACCGGCCTGTGAACGGCACGCGGCCGCCCTGACGCCGTCGACCGTCGCCGATAGCCAACGTGCCCGGCATGCGCCGGGCACGTAAGGCGGATGGCGCATCCGTCATCGCGCTGGCCTGCCGCACCTCACGCCGTCCACGTCACCCCAACCAATGCTTGATCGATGCGATCATCGCTTTGCGCGAAATGCCATAGCGATCCTGCAGCACCGGGAGGGAGCCCGCGTCCAGGAACTGGTCGGGCAGACCGATGTGGCGAAAGCGCGTCGATACCTCGGCGCGCATGAGCGCACCCGCTACCGCTTCGCCCAGACCACCGATCACCGTGTGGTTTTCCGCAATGACCACCAGACGCCCGCCGCGCGCTGCTTCGCGCACGATGGTCGCCTCGTCGAGCGGCTTGATCGTCGGCACGTGCAGCACCGCCACGTCGACGCGATCCGCCGCCAGTGCCTTGGCGGCGTCGAGGGCGCGCATGGTCATGAAGCCGGTCGAGATGATCAGGACATCGTTGCCATCGCGTATCGGCTTGGCTTTGCCCAGCTCGAACTTATAGCCATACTCGTCGAGCACCAGCGGGACGTTGCCGCGCAGCACCCGCATGTACACGGGGCCGGGGTGGTCGGCGATGGCCGGCACGATCTGCTCGATATCCAGCGCGTCGCACGGATCGATCACGGTCAGGTTGGGCATCGCGCGAAAGATCGCAATGTCATCCGTGGCCTGGTGGCTGGGGCCGTAGCCCGTGGTCAGGCCCGGCAGGCCGCCGATGATTTTGACGTTGGCATCCTGCTCGGCGACGCCCTGCGAGATGAAGTCGTAGCATCGGCGTGCGGCGAAGGTCGCGTAGGTAGACGCGAACGGGATGAACCCCTCCTTGGCCAGTCCGCCGGCGGCGGTCGCCATCAACTGCTCGGCCATGCCCATCTGGTAGAAGCGCTCCGGATAGGCCTGCGCAAAGATGTGCATGTCCGTATATTTCGCGAGATCGGCACTCATGCCGACGATCTCTGGACGCGCATCGGCCAGCGCCACGAGCGCCTTGCCGAACGGTGTAGCGCGTGTGCGGTGTCCCTCATCGACCGACGACGCGATGATGGCGGGCGCGGCGGGCATGGCGTTCTGACGGGTTTGGGTTGTCGTCGGTTGATCGGCTACGGACGTGTTCATGCTGCGCTCCCTTGCGCGTTGAGCGCGCTGAATGCTCGTTGCCACTCGGGCGGGTCGAGGCGGATGAAGTGATTCTTTTCGCGGGCTTCGAGGAAATCGACGCCTTTGCCCATCTTGGTGTCGCAGATGATGATGCGCGGCACGGGCCGGTCGTGCGACCGGGCATTGTCGAAGGCTTGGAGCACGGCCGCCAGGTCGTTGCCATTCACGCGTTGTGTGTAGAAGCCGAACGCCTCGAACTTCTGCACCAGCGGCTCGGTCGGCATGATGACCGTCGACGGGCCGTCGGCTTGCACGCCGTTGACGTCGACGACGGCAATGACGTTGTCGAGCTTGAACGCCGAGGCCGACGTTGCCGCTTCCCAGGTCGGGCCTTCGGCAAGCTCGCCATCACCCATCAGTGTGTAGACGAACGACGTCGACTGCTTGCGTTTGAGGCCGAGTCCCATGCCGACGGCCATCGGCAGGCCAAGACCGATCGAGCCGCCCGACATTTCCGCGCCCGGCGTGTACGACATCATGCCCGACATCGGCAGGCGGCTGTCGTCGCAACCGTAGGTGACGAGTTCCTCCCTCGGGAAGTAGCCGGCCTCGGCGAGCACGGCGTAATGCGCGATGGCGTAGTGGCCGACTGACAGCAGGAAGCGGTCGCGAGCCTCCCATTCCGGCTCGTGCGGCCGCACGTTCATCGCATGCAGATAGGCGACGGCCAGCACGTCGGCGATACCCAAGGCTTGCGCGACATAGCCCTGGCCCTGAACCTCGGCCATGGTGATGGCGTTGTGGCGAATGCGATGCGCGCGCTGCGCAAGCGTACTCAGGGTATCGGCGGGGGGGGATGCAACGGTGCTCATAAAGTCTCCTGTGCAAAGTGGACGTGTCCCGGCGCGCGTCAGGCCACGCGCTGCATGGCAGCGCGCGCCGCGTTGGCAGAACCGGATTTCAGGCGTGAAACGGGGAAGATCAGGTCAGGAAGCCCGTCGAAAGCCAGGGCACGGCGGCGACCAACACCAGGCCGACGGCCAGCGCGACGATGTAGCCGACGATGGGCCGCATGCCCTCGTCGGGATGAACCTTGCTGATGACGCAGGCGGAGTAGTAGCCGACGCCGAACGGCGGCGCGAACAGGCCGATGCCCATGGAGAGCACGACCACCATCGCATAGTGCACTTCGTTGATGCCCACGCTCTGCGCGACCGGGAACAGCAGCGGGCCGAACAACACGATGGCGGGAATACCCTCCAGTACGCTGCCCAGAACGATGAACGCCAAGATGGAGATCGCCATGAAGCCGACCGGACCGCCCGGAACGTCGCGCATCGCTGCAGCGAGCATCGTCGAGAAGCCCGAGTGCGTGAGCGACCATGCCATGCCGGTCGCCGCGCCGATGATCAGGAGGATCGCGCCCGTCAGCGAAGCGGTCTCGACCAGCATCGGATAGACCCGCTTGGGGTCGAAGCGGCGATAGATCAGTATCCCGATCGCGGCCGAATAGACAATGCCGATGGTCGACACTTCCGTCGCCGTGGCAATTCCTTCGATCACCGCGACACGGATCACGAAAGGCAACGCGAGCGCGGGCAGCGCGATGGCGAAGCTTTTCGCGATCTCCCGGCCTGAGGCGCGCGCGCCGCTGCCCACCTTCTCGTTGCGATAGCGCCACCACACCAGCGCGCACAGCGTGACGCCGAGGATCGCGCCGGGCAGCAGGCCGCCGGTGAACAGGGCCGCAATCGATACGCCGGTCACTGAGCCGATGGTGATCAGCACGAGACTCGGCGGAATCGTCTCGGTTTGCGCGCCGGTGGCGGCGAGCAGCGCGACGAGGTCGCCGGGTTTGGCGCCTCGGCGTTGCATCTCCGGGAACAACACCGGCGCGACCGCGGCCATGTCGGCTGCCTTCGAACCGGAGATGCCGGAGACGAGGTACATCGCGCCGATCAGCACATACTGCAGGCCGCCGCGCACGTGGCCGAGCAGACTGCCGAGGAACGCCACCATCGAGCGCGCCATGCCCGTCATCTCCATGAGCAGGCCGAGGAACACGAACAGCGGCACCGCGAGCAGAATCAAGTGGCTCATGCCTTCGTCCATCCGGCCCGCCAGAATCACGACCGGTGTGGTGGTGCCGAGCGACAGGTAGCCGAAGGTGGCGAGCGCGAACGAGAAGGCGATCGGTACGCCGGTAAGCACCATCAGCGCCACGAAGCCGACGAAGAAGATCAGCAGGTTCACGTTACCAAGCCCACGCAGCACGGGTTGCGCAAGCAGCAGCGCGCCGATGATCGCGCCGATCGTTACCGCGGCAGTGACGACCATGCGCAAGTTGCCGTGACGGACCAGTCGCAGCAGCGCGGTCAGCACCATCAGCGCGCAGCCCACCGGAATTGCGGCGGCCCGCCACGAGTCGGCAATTTCGAGCGCCGGCGTCGTGATGAAGGCCTGGTCCGCCGCGAAGTCGTAAGCGCTCGGCATGAACAGCAGCAGGAACGCGAGCGGTGTGGCGATCGCCAGCACATCGAGGAACGCGCGCCGGCCGGCGTTCATGCGGCCGACCAGGGCGGTCATGCGCATGTGTTCGCCGCGCTGCAAGGCGATCACCGAGCCGAGCATCGCCAGCCAGATGAACAGGATCGAGGCCAGCTCATCCGACCATACCAGCGGGCTGTGGAACACGGCGCGACTGACGACCCCGGCGAACAGCGTGACGATCTCGGCCAGCACGAGCAGTGCGGCCGGCAGCTCGACACACTTCGCCAAGGTGAATTGCAGCGCGGCGATCAGCCCCTCCTGGGCAGGGGCTGCCGGCAGTATGCCTTTGTTCATGCGAGTCTCCAGCCTGGCGCGGTTCATACGCTGTCTCCTTCGAAAGGCCTATGGGGGCTCAGAGCGTGCGGCCCGCACTCTTTTGCAGCAGTGCCCAGGCCTGCTCGCCGAACTTGCCCTGCCATTCCTTGTAGAAGCCGGCGGTCTGGAGCTTGTTCTGGAAGGCCGCGGCGTCGACCGAATTGAAGGCAATGCCTTTCGCGGTGAGGTCCTTCTCGAGGGAGTCGTTGAGCGCGGCGACATCGGTGCGCTGCTTGAGCGCGGCGGCTGCGATCTGATCCTCGATCACCTTGCGGACTTCCGCCGGCAGCTTGGCCCACGACGCGCGGTTCGACAGGAACCAGAAGCCGTCCCACATATGGTTGGTCTTTGCCACGTACTTCTGCACTTCGTAGAGCTTGGCCGAATTGATCGTGACCAGCGGGTTTTCCTGTCCGTCGGCGATCTTCGTCTGCAGCGCCGAATAGACTTCCGCGAAGTTGATGGTGAGCGGCGCCGCGCCGAAGCCCTGGAACATCGACGTCCACATCGGCGACGGGGGGACGCGAATCTTGAAACTCTTCAGGTCGTCGGGCGTCTTGATCGTTCGCGTCGACGAGCTGATCTGGCGGAAGCCGTTGTCGAAAATCTTCGGGAACGGGTGCAGGCCGCCGCGCTCGATCTGCGCGCGCACGTAGTCGCCCAGCTCGCCATCCATCGCGCTCCACACATGGTCGTACCCCTTGAACGCGAAACCCACGCCACTGATGGCGGCCTTGGGCACGAGCGTCGAGAGGATCATCGGCGACAGCGTGAAGAAGTCGAGCGCGCCGGCGCGCAACTGCGACAGCATGTCGGTGTCGCCGCCGAGCTGGTTGTTCGGGAACACGCGCAGGTCGACCTTGCCGCCCGTCTCCTTGCGGATGGCCTCGGCGGCCTCCGTGATGCGTACCGTCAGCGGGTGAGTGATCGGCGCGTTGTTGGCGTACTTCAGCGTGAAGTCGGCCGCGTAGACGCGCGTGTGCTTGAGGATCGCGGGGGCCGCGATCGCCGTACCCAGGGAAAGCTTCAGCATCGAACGGCGGGAAAGGCTCTGCATGATGTGTCTCCTGAAGATTGCTTTTTTGGATTTGGGTGCCTGATGCGACCGGGCGCTAGAGGCGCTCGGTCGGTGCGGCGGTTGCGGCAGTGATGTCGGTCGTGACCTCGGTAGTGAAGAGAGGTAAATCGAAGGCACTCACCGGCGGCGCGTTGGTGACCGGCGCGCTGACCTCGACCAGGCATGACTGCGCGGCGCAGCCCTGCGACAGGCCCGAGGCCGGCACGTCGGCCGTCAAGACGTTGGGATTGCCATGCTTGTCGCGCCCGGTGTCCGGTTCCGGGTCGTACCAGGCGCCGGTGGACATCCGCACCACGCCGGGCAGAATGCGATCGGTGATGCGCACGCCCGCGAGGCAGCGACCACGCGCGTTGAACACCTCGACGATGTCGCCGTCTAGGATGCCGCGTGCGGCGGCGTCGCGCGGGTGAAGGTAGAGCGGCTCGCGGCCCCTAACTTTGTTGGCGGCGCTGTAAGGGCTGCCGTCGAGCTGGCTGTGGAGTTTATTGCGCGGCTGGTCCGTGAGCAGGTGCAGCGGGTAGGTCGTCGCGAGCGGTGCGCCGAGCCATTCGACCGGCGGCAGCCAGCACGCGTGGCCCGGGCAGTCAGGAATATCGAACGCGGCGATCTCGCGCGAATACAGCTCGATGCGTCCTGATGGCGTATTCAGCGGCGCAGCGGCGGGATCGGCGCGAAACGCATCGAGCATCACCACCGGCCGCGCGCGTGAATGGAGATCGACCATACCCACGTCGCGGAAGGTGTCGAAGTCCGGTAACGCGATGTCGGCGCGCGCATAGCGCTTGCGCGTCTCCTCGTACATGTGCCTTAACCACTGGTCGGCGTCGCGGCCCTCGGTAAATTCCGCGAAGACGCCGAGTCGTTGCGCGAGACCCGCGAAGACGGTGAAGTCATCGCGCGATTCGCCGACCGGCTCGTCGATCTTCGCCATCCACATCAGGATCGCTTCCTGTGACGCGTAGCCGAGGTCGTCGCGCTCCAGCGACGTGGAGATCGGCAGCACGATGTCGGCGTGTCGCGCGGTCGCGGTCCACGATTGCTCGTGGACAACGATCGTGTCCGGCTTCTGCCAGGCGCGCAACAGGCGGTTGATGTCCTGATGATGGTGGAACGGATTGCCCCCGGCCCAGTAGACCAGGTGCGTGTCGGGATAACGATAGCGCTGGCCGTCGTAGTCGAACGGCTCGCCGGGTTTGAGGAGCATGTCGGCGATGCGCGCCACGGGAATGAACTCGCTGACCGGATTGTGGCCTTGCGGCAGCGTGGGTCCGCCGAGTTTGTCGTGCGGCGTGCCCAAGGTGTTCACGCAGCCGTAGCCGACGCCGAAGCCGCCGCCGGGCAGGCCGATCTGGCCGAGCATCGCGGCGAGGGTGACGACCATCCAGAACGGTTGCTCGCCGTGATGCGCGCGCTGTAACGACCACGCGACGTTGAGCATCGTGCGGCGCGCGTGCATGCGGCGCGCGAGCGCGGTGATCGTGTCGGCCGACACACCGGTGATCGGCTCCGCCCACGCGGGCGTCTTCGGAATGCCGTCGACATGTCCGAGCAGATACGGCTCGAATTCGTCGTATCCCGTGCAGTGCGAGGCGAGGAACGCGGGGCTGTGCAGATTTTCGTGACGCAGCACCCAGGCGAGGGCAAGCATCAAGGCCGTATCGGTGCCGGGGCGCGACGCGACCCATTCGACCTCGCCGCCGGTGTCGAGATTGTCCGAGACGGGGCCGACGTTCACGAACTTGACGCCGGCGTCGTGCATCGCGCGCAGTCCACCAGGAACGCGATGTCGCCCGACGCCGCCCGGTGCCGACTGGGCATTCTTCTGTGGCACGCCGCCGAAGGTCACGAACAGTTCCGTGTGTTCGGCGAGCACGTCCCACGAATGGTGATAGCCGATCAACTCGTTCATGTCGTCGACGACATGCGGCATGATCACGTGCGCCGCGCCGAGGCTGTATGAATCCCGATGGCGGACATAACCGCCGACACAGTTCAGGAAACGATGCACCTGGCTCTGGGCGTGGTGGAACCGGCCCGCGCCCCCCCAGCCATAAGATCCGCCGAAAATCGCCGTGTTGCCGTAGGTCTCGCGAACCCGCGCAAGTTCCTTCGCGACGAGATCGAGCGCGACGTCCCATGACACTTCGACGAAGGGCTCCTTGCCGCGCAGATGCGTGGCGCTTCCCGGTCCATTCTCGAGCCAGCCGCGCCGCACCGACGGACGGCGAACGCGCAGGGCGCGCAGCGAATCGGCGGTCTGGTACGTGCCGATTGGCGAAGGGTCACTGTCTTTCGCATACGGGCGCAGACAGGTCTTGCCCGTGTCGTCGACGCCGGCCTCGTAGACGCCCCAGTGCGAGAGCGTGTATCGCGTCATGCGGCAGTCCCGACGGCGAGGGACTCCTCCAGGAACAACTCGAAGCAGATCAGCACCGGATTGTCACCACGTACCACGCGTCCCTGGTGAATGTTGCCGCGCGGGTCGATCAGTGCGACATCGAGCGTCGCCCGCGGTCCATTCGCGGCCTCGGCAACGACGCCGTCGAGCACGAAGATCTCGGTGGCGATGTCGTCGACCGGCGCGGCGTTCTCGAAGCGCGCGCCGACGATGCTGCCGACACTGCCGCGAATCGTTGCCGCGCGCAGACCGTGTTCGCGGCAGACCTGTTCAATGCTCTGCACCAGATCCTCGTTGGGACGAATGCGCGCGACCACGCATCGGCGGCCGGTAGACGCCGGCACTGGCTTGCGCGCGGCCTCGATGGGCACCGGGCGGAACAGCGTGAAATTGGTTTCGGCATCGAAGTCCGCACGCATCTCGGCGTTGGCGATGCCCCACGCGCGCGCCTCGGTGTCCTGCGCGACGATCACCTGGTCGGAGAAGATATGGCCCCCCTGCCAACGACCGTCGGCAGCGCGCCACATGGCATGGCAGTGGATGAACGGTCCGCCGTCGCGGCGACCGACCGTCGCGCAGGCCAGCTCGATCGTGACGGGTTCGTCGATGCAGTGCTGCTCGCTATAGAACGCCACGTGCTCGTCGTCGGGCGACGCCGCTGGGCGGACATAGCGCATCGAGTGCACTCGCAGGCCTTCGATACGCACGGTTGCTGCGGCCATGCCGGCGGCTTCAAGTGGGCCGAGAATGGCATCGCGCAAGCTTTGGCCGTCGGCCAGGGCGAAGGTGAGCGACAGGGCATCGCCGACGATGGATTCGATCCGCTGCACAGCCGGGAGGCCGGGCTGCTTCAGGTGTCGATGGGAGGGCAGATTCAAGGTGTCTCCAGGCGTTTTGTTGGCGCGTGCGAGGGCGCTCGTTGTCGTCGCCGTCTGGCGACGGACCTGACTTACTTCGCGCGGCGACCGGCGCGAACTGCCGTTACCGATGCATCGGCGGGACGGGCGTCTGACCGTTGTTTCAAGCGCGTCTCGATATTGCGTACCTCGGACTGCAGCATGCGCACCAGCTTTTGCTGACGGTCCTCGCCCATTCGGCTCTCGATCGCGCCGATCGAGAGTGCGCCGGCCGGGGTGCCCGATTCGTCGTGGAACACGATGCCCAGGCCCCATGAGCCGGGGTGAACCAAGCCGCGGTGCATCGAGTAGCCTCGTTCGCGCGTCTCGCGCACCAGCGCCCACAGCCCCTCGGGCGTGATCGACGGGTAATGCTCGCGATAACTCGCCGCGTTCGCGCTCAGCGTTTGCTCGACCTCGTCGTCGTCCAGGGCTGCCAGCAGCGCGATGGCGCCGGCGCCCACGCCGAGCGGGTGGCAGTCCCCGATCGTCAGCACCTGCGCGCGCACCGGATACGCGCCCTCCTCACGGTGGATACAAACGGCGTAATCGCCACGGCGTACGGTCAGAAAAGCGGTGTCCTCCGACTGATGCGCGAGCCGCACCACGCTGCCCACGGCGATGCGATGCGCGCCGAAGCGCTCGGCCGCCAGCGTGCCCAGCACGTAGCTTTCGATGCCGAGGTGATAGCGCTTGCTCTGCGGATCCTGCTCGATCAGACGGGCTCGCGTGAGCGCGCCGAGCAGGCGGTGTACCGTGGGCTGCTTCAGGCCGCTTTGTGCGACCAGTTCACGCAACGGCATGCCGACCCGGCTCTGCGCCGACACAAGACTGAGCAACGCCATCGCGCGGTCGATGCTTTGCGAGCCATCTCGTTCGATCGGCACCACGGCGGCCGTCGTGTCTTCGCCTTGCGGCGGCATGTCATCGGCTGACGATTGAATCATTTATGAAACTCCACATTGTGGACTATTGATTCTGAATTTCCTGTGTGAATTAATACTTGCTTAATTCACATTGTGGACAGCTTATGTGCGTAACCCTGCGAAAATTATAGGGATTGGCTCTCCTTTATGAATCGTGGTTAACGAGCACTATCCACAAATACGGGTAATCTCCTATCCTTCGTTCAACATATTCCGTTTTATTTAAAGTCCACATTATGGATTTAAAGAAATTGACGAAATCGCGAGGCAGCGCATGAACGAATCCATGAACGCCACGGCGTCGATGCAAGGCAAGACGGTGATCGTGTTCGGCGCGGGCTGTCGCGGCGATGGCTGGAACAATGGCAAAGCGGCGGCGCTCGCCTATGCGCGTGCTGGCGCAAGTGTGTGTTGCGTCGATCTCGACAGCGATCTGGCCGACGGCACGGCCGATGCGATCAAGCAAGCGGGGGGCACGGCACTCGCCGTGCGTGCCGATGTCACGGACGCCACGTCGGTGGCACAAGCGGTTGCCGAGACGCTGTCGCGCCTGGGGCGCATCGACGTGCTGCACAACAATGTGGGCGTGACGCACATGGGCGGCCCGGTCGAGCTGGACGAAGCGACCTGGCATCTCGCCATCGAATTGAATCTGGGCTCGGTCTACCGCACGGCCAAGGCCGTCTTGCCGCATATGATCGAGCGCGGCAGCGGCGTGATCATCAACATCTCGTCGCTGGCAGCGCTGGGGTGGACCGGCTATCCCTATTTCGCTTACTCGGCCTCGAAGGCGGCCGTGAATCAGGCCACCGTCAGCATGGCGATGCAGTACGCACGCCACGGCATTCGCGCCAATTGCGTGCTTCCCGGCGCGATTCACACCCCGTTGATCTATACGCAGATCGCATCGCAGTACAGCAGCGTGGAAGCCATGATCGAGGCACGCAATCAGATGGTGCCGATGGGTCGCATGGGCGACCCGTGGGACGTGGCCAACGCAGCCGTCTTTCTCGCGTCGGAGCAAGCCCGATTTATCACGGGCGTGTGTTTGCCCGTCGATGGCGGCCAGAGCTGCTCGATGGTTCCGCTCACGTGACGCACAACGTGGGCGATGCATGACGTCGCGCGAATGCCCATCATCGATTCCACAATTTCATCGACCCGTGCGGCGTTCAGCGCGGGCATCTTGAATTCGACACAGGAGCCACACATGCAAGCAGAGTCACGGGTCGCGGTGATCACGGGCGGGGCGGGCGGCATCGGCGCGGCGATCGCCGAACGGCTGGCCGAAGATGGGTTTACGGTGATCGTCAGCGATCTGGAACTGGAGGCCGCGCAGGCCGTGGCGTCGGCGATCATGGCGCGCGGACATCGCGCCGACGCCATGACGCTCGATGTGGGTAACGACGATTCGATCGAACAGTTCTTCGCCGCACTCGACGAACGTCATGGCCGGTGCGACGTGCTTGTCAACAACGCCGGCATCGCCAGCCTCAAGCCATTCATCGATTTCCCGCTCGACACGTTCCGCCGCATCATGGAGATCAACGTGACCGGTCCGTTGGCGCTCGCGCAGCACGCGGCGCGTCGCATGCGCGCGCGCCAGTGGGGTCGGATCGTCAACATCGCGTCGACGAGCGGCATCCGCGCCGGTGCCGGACGTACCGGCTACGGCACGTCGAAGACCGCGATGATGGGGCTTACGCGACAGATCGCGATCGAGCTTGCCCAGTCGGGGATCACGGCGAATGCGATCGCGCCGGGGCCGGTCGAGACGCCGCTCACCCGGCATCACTCGGCGCAGGCGCGCGAGACCTATCTGCGCCAGGTGCCGATGAAGCGCTACGGCCAGCCGAGCGAGATTGCCGCGGCGGTCGCGTTCTTCGCGTCGGAGGGCGCGAGTTTCGTGACCGGCCAGACGCTCGCGGTCGATGGCGGCTTCGTTGCCGCGGGCATCCTCGACGAATGACGCTGGCCTGCACCGAGCTTAAGGAAGAGACAAGATGAATACGCAACCCATGCTGGTTGGTTGGGCGCACTCGCGCTTCGGCAAGCTTGATGCGCCTGACGTGGAAACGCTGATGCGGGACGTGATCGGCGACGCGCTGGCGCATGCGGGCGTCGTGGCCGAAGACATCGACGCGGTGATGGTCGGGGTCTACAACAACGGCCTCACACCGCAGGGCTTCGAGGGCGCCCTCGCTTCGCTCGCGCAACCGGGCCTGCGCTTCGCACCCGCGATGCATGTGGAGAACGCCTGCGCGACAGGATCTGCAGCGCTTCATGCGGCGATGGATTTCATCGCGGCAGGGCGTGGCAAGCTCGCGTTGGTGATCGGGGCGGAGAAGATGACCGCCGTGCCGGGGCGGGCCATTCCCGACATCCTGATGAGCGGGTGTTATCGTCGCGAGGAAAGCAACCCCGACGGCTTCGCCGGCATTTTCGGACGGATCGCGCAGGCGTATTTCGAGCGCCATGGCGACCACAGCGACGCGTTGGCGATGATCGCGGCCAAGAACCATGCGAACGGTGTGCGCAATCCCTATGCGCACTTGCGCAAGGATCTGGGGTTTGCGTTTTGCAATACACCGTCGGAACAGAATCCATTCGTCGCCGGACCGCTGCGCCGCACCGATTGCTCGCTCGTCTCCGATGGCGCCGCAGCGATGGTGATCGCCGCGCCCGAGGTCGCGATGACGATGCAACGTGCCATTCGATTTCGCGCCCGCGTGCAGGTCAACGATTTCCTGCCGCTCGCGAAGCGCGATCCGATCGCGTTCGAAGGAGCGCGTCGCGCGTGGGGCAAGGCGCTCGACAGCTCGGGGGTGACGCTGGGGGACCTGAGTCTTGTCGAGACGCACGACTGCTTCACGATCGCCGAGATGATCGAGTACGAAGCGATGGGGCTCGCCGCCCCCGGTGAGGGTTGGCGGGTGATCGAGGAGGGAGTGACGTTGCGCGACGGGCGCTTGCCGGTCAACCCGTCGGGCGGGCTCAAGTCGCGCGGCCACCCGTTGGGCGCAACGGGGGTCTCGCAGCATGTGATGGCGGCGATGCAGCTCACGGGGGAGGCGGGCGACATGCAGATCGCTGACGCCGCGCTCGCGGGTGTCTTCAACATGGGGGGCGCCGCAGTGGCCAATTACGTCTCGATCATGGAGCGCGCCAAATGAGCTTCATCCACATGACGCCGACCTCGGCACGAGTGATGAACCTTGCGTATTTCGCGACGCGCAACGCGCGTCGTTTTCCGAATCATTCCGCGATCGTTTTCGGCGAACAGCAATGGACGTGGCAAGCGTTCGACGCACGCGTCTCGGCGCTCGCGGCGGGCTTGCGCGCGGTCGGTGTTGGCGCCGGCGATACCGTGCTTGCCCACTCGCGCAACAGCAACGAGATGATCGAGGCGATGGTCGCCGTGTTTCGTTTGGGGGCGGTCTGGGTGCCGACCAACTTCCGGCTCGCGCCGGGCGAGGTGGCCACCATGGCACGCGTGGCGGAACCGACGGTATTTCTGTGCCAGACGGATTACCCGGAACATGCTGCGGCGGTTGTCGCGGAGCGTCCGGGCTGCAACGTCGTCTGGTTCACTGGCGACAATGCGGTGCCGGACGAATCGCCGCACGTGAGCGCGCTGATCGATCGCCACCTGTCGGCCCCGATGGCCAACGCGGTGGTCGAACGCGACACGCCGTGCTGGCTGTTCTTTACCTCGGGCACCACCGGGAGTCCAAAGGGGGCGGTGCTCACGCATGGGCAGCTTGCGTTCGTCATCAACAACCACCTGTGTGATCTCATGCCTGGCCTGACGCACGAGGATGGCTCGCTGGTGGTCGCGCCGATTTCGCACGGCGCGGGCATGCATCAGCTCAACGTAATGGCGCGTGGCGGCACGACGGTGATGATGCCGGCCCAGAAGCTCGATCCGGCGCAGGCGTTCGCGCTGATCGAGCGGTATCGGCTGACCAATATGTTCACGGTGCCGACCATTCTCAAGATGCTGGTCGAGCACCCGGCTGTCGACGCGTACGACCACGCGAGTCTGCGCTACGTGATCTACGCGGGCGCGTCGATGTACGAGCAGGATCAGAAGCGCGCGCTGGCCAAGCTGGGACCGGTGCTGGTGCAGTATTACGGCCTGGGGGAAGTCACGGGCAACATTACCGTGTTGCCGACATACGACCACAACGACGAGACCATCGCGTTGCGACCGCGGACTTGTGGGGTCGAGCGCAGCGGCATGCAAGTGACGATTCAGGACGACGCGGGCAACGAACTTGGACCGGGCGAGACGGGCGAGGTCTGCGTCATCGGTCCGGCGGTTTTCGCTGGCTATTACCGCAACCCCGAAGCCAACGCCAAGTCGTTCCGCAATGGCTGGTTCCGTACGGGGGACATCGGGCATATGGACGAGAACGGTTATGTGTATCTGACCGGTCGCGCTTCGGATATGTACATCTCGGGTGGCTCCAACGTGTATCCCCGCGAGATCGAGGAATTGATGTTGACGCACGGAGCGATCACCGAGGTTGCGGTAGTTGGCGTGCCGGATGCGCAGTGGGGCGAGGTCGGTGTGGCCGTCTGCGTTTTGCATGCCGGGGAGGGGATGGACGAATCGGCGCTGCAGGATTGGCTCAAGACCCGTATCGCCAAGTACAAGGTTCCCAAGCGAATTGTCTTTTGGGACGCACTGCCCAAGTCGGGCTACGGCAAGGTGCCGAAGCGGATGGTGCTCGATGAGTTGAAGCGGCGCGATGAGGCCTCTCAGGAGGTGGAGATGCGGTCGGATTGAGGGGAGGGGGCGGTGCGGTGAATGGGCCGCACTATCACCGCATTACATGCGGCGAATAGCGTACGTTTGCGGAGATTACGGCCCATAATCTCCGCATGAAAAGCGGCGATTACACTTGTATCTGGCAGGCTGGCGACTGGCCATGTTGGCGCCACGATCTGGTTAGTCTGGCCCGAGCCGATGGCAGTCCTCAGCGCTTTTACAGTCTGTCGGCGCAAATCCAACGTGAGCGCAAGGCCTACTACGACATCTTGGAGCGCACGCAGAAGCGATCGCTCGATGTCACGGAGTGGCTCGCCTGGTTCTTCGAGACACTGCATCGTGCTGTCGATCAGGCACAGAACACACTTGACGCCGTGCTGTCCAGGACTCGGTTTTGGCAGCGTTGGGCGGCAACGCCGATGAACGAGCGACAGGTGAAGGTGGTCAATCGGCTACTCGATGGCTTCGAGGGTAAGCTCACCAGCAGCAAATGGGCGGCGATCGCCAAGTGTTCACAGGACACTGCGCTACGAGACGTTACCGAATTGCTGACCCGTGGGGTCCTGCGCAAATCGGATGCGGGTGGACGCAGCACCAGCTACGAGTTGAGCGAATCGTGAGGGTGAGGGGCGAGTCGACCCGGACAAAAATGCCTGAGGTCGGGCGAAATCGGCTGACATGCACCGTCATCTCGACGCCGTGCGCATGAATTGGTGCGTCGCGAGCGCCTGGCGCCGGACCTGATGAGACGAGAAAAGAAAAAGCCCCAACTGGGATCAGTTGGGGCTTCAATATTGGTGGAGCCGGCGGGGATCGAACCCGCGTCCGCAAGTACTCTACGATCAGTTCTACATACTTAGTTCAGTCATTTGATTTAACCGTTTTGTCGCGGACGAACACGCTACGCAACAGCGATCCACTTGATTTTAGGCCCCGGCGCCGTGGCACCACCGAAGATTATCTGACGTGAATAACCTCGCTTGGTATTGCTACCCTAACCCGTCAGAGAGCTAGTGCGAGGCAGGCGCCCTTAGGCAGCCAGTGCGTACGAGTTATCGTTTGCAGTTACTAATTTTCCCATTGATTAACGAGGTGACGGGTCCTCGGTATGCCCTGATTCGCTTCGCTACCCACGTCGAAACCATGTCGGCCCCAGTGGTAACGCTGATTATGACACAAATGGCCTACTTAAGTTCAAAGTCCACCCGTGTCGTCGCCCCCTTGTCCTTGATGCCGTCCGCGGTCAGCTTCGGCGCCACCACGAACATCCGATCCGACGCGATCTTGCCGTCCAGCCACGACCGTACGCGCTGCGCCCGCCGATCCGCCAGCGCCCGCAGATCGTCGTCGCCCACCTTGATGTTCGTCTCCATGAGCTTTTCCATTTCGTCGTCCGGCAGCGATTTGGCAAACCCGATCATGTTGCGCGGCTTGGCAAAGTCCGCTGCCTTGTAGGCGGCCGTCAAGTACTTGCTTCGCTCCTCCGGACTTACCTTCACGGTGTCCACGTCGATGCTCTCTCCCTTGCCGACCATCGCCTTGACCTTCTGCGCCTTGATCGCGCGCTCCACCGCTACCTTGCGCAGACCGTCGGTATCTTTCGCCGGATCGACCCGGCCCTCGATATCCAGCTTCAACGCCGTGCGATCCGTCAGCGCCTTGACCAGCGTCTCCAGCCGCTTCTCGCTCTCCGGCGTCAGACGCGCGCTGCCTGGCGCGAACTCCACGTAGCTCAGCTCCTGGTCGCCGCCGCCAAACGCCGACGCCAGCAAACTGAACGGCGCCGTCGCCGCCTTGACGATCAGGTTCACGAACGCCCGGAAAATCACCCCGCCAAGGCTGAACTGTGGATCGTCGAGCGAGCCGGAGATCGGGATGTCCACATCGATTTCGCCGCGCGAATTCTTCAGCAGCGATACCGCCAGACGCACCGGAAGATTGGTCGCCGTCGGGCTGTCCACATGATCCCCGAACGTCAACTGGTCGATGAAGATGTGATTGTTCGCCGTCAGCTTCGCCTGATCGAGCAGGTAGTGCACATCAACCGTGAGCTTGCCCTTGTCGATGGGGTAGCCCGCGTACTTCGTGGAGTACGGCGTGAGATTGGTCAGTTCGATACCGTCGGCCTTGGCACTCAGATCCACGAACGCCATCGGCGCAAGCGGATTGATCTTGCCGTTGATGCCGATCGGTGAATTCCTGTTGACCTTGCCTTGCAGCGAGACCGCAGCGGGCTCGGTCGTCGCAGTGCCGAATGCGCCGATTTGCCCACCAATATCCGTCAGGTTCGCTGTGTAGTTCGGCTTGACGAAGTTGTCCGTGAAGTTGATGTTGCCGCCTTGCAGCGTGATACGCCCGATGTGGACGTCCGCAGGCAGCGCCTTGCCAGCCCCGTAGCCCGGGCCGCGCTGTGCCGTCGTCTCGCCAGGCTTCTGCGCTGGCGTCTCGGCGGCCGTCGGTTGTCCCGCTTCCACGGCGGACGCCGCCGCATCGAGCGGTGGCTTGGCCGTCGATCCACCGAGCGGCACGCCTTCGTTCGCACGCGTCAGCGAACGCGGTGCCGCTTCCTTGTTGCCGACCACATCGGCCAGATTCAAGCGCCCGTTCGCGTTGATGATCAAACGCGCGTAGAAGCGCGACAACGCAATGCTGCCCAACTGGACGTTAGGCTTGCCGCTGCCCACCGCCAGATTGATCTGCTGCACCGCCAGCGCATTCCAGCGCATGAAGTCATCCGTCGTGACCTTGTCGAGCAGACGCACGTTGCCCAGCGTGGCATCGCCGCGGTAGGTTGCCTGCGGGGTGTCGCCCTTCATCGCGAACGTGGCCCGCCCGTTGCTGGAGAGCAGCGCGCTCGCGATGCTCGCGTTCAATTGGTCACTCATGTACGAATCGAACGCCGCCAGATCGAGCTGCTGCGTCTTGATCTGAAGATCGGCCGCGAGCGGTTGCGGCGTGACGTGACCCGTGGCGTTGAGCGACCCTTTCTTATTGAGCGTGCCGCTGATGTCCACCTGCAACGGCTTGCTCATGTCCTGCGACGCGCCTTGCACCTTGACGTTGAGCGGTGCGAACGTCGCGTTGATCGGACGGCCTTTGACGTCGCGGTCTTCAAACCCGAGGCTGGCGTTTTCCAACGCCACCTTGCCGACAGTCCATTGCCAGCCGCCCGCGCTCGCCTGCGCGTTCGATGAAGTCGATGCGGCGGACGTCCGCCGGCCGCGCTCCGTGCCCACGCGCGCCTTTATATCTTTGCCTTTGCCTTGGTTTGCGGCGGCTTTCGGCTGGCCATCGCCGGTCAGGGCGAGCAGGTTGATTTTGCCGTCCTTGTCGCGACGCGCCGACACCTGCAGCCCGTTGACGGTGACCTCGTCGAGCGCCGCTTGCCGCGCGCCCAGATCGAAGTGTGAGAGTTTCACTTCAGCCTTGGCCAGTTTGACCGGCGCGTCGCCCTTGAGACCGGTCAGCCATTCGATCTTCTCGAGCGTGGCCGTGGCCGGCGCAATTTGGACGTTGGGCTGCTTGTCGGGGGCAAACGCCGCGCTGAACTTGGCCTGGGCGCCGAGCGTGCCACTCTTGAGCTCGCCCGCGAGCGCACCTTGCGCGAAGGGCAGCAGGGCGGCGAGCGCAATCGACTGGGCCTCGAGTTCGCCGCTCGCGTTGTACGCGGGCAGGCTGAACTGGCCGTGCGCCTTGAGCCACCCGCCGCTCTGGATGCCCAGCGAGGCGTCGTACGTCGCGGGGTCCTTGCCGAGCGTCGAGAACTGCTTCACGCCGATCTGGATATTCTCCAGCGCGAGGCTCGCTGGTTTCGTGCCGCGCTCGTCGGTCAAGCGCACCTTGCTGTTGACGAGCGAGACGTCGCCGACCAGCAGGTCGAGCGGCGCGGGTTCGGCAGCGGCCAACGCTTTCGCCTGGGCCGCTTCGGCCGCCGACGCCGGCGACGCAGGACGTGCCGTCTGCTCGGCCGGCACCTTCGGTGCCGCCTTGGCCGCTTCGCTCGCTTGCGGCGACGCCGCAGCCTGATCCACCGCCTTGCCCACCGCCTTGATGACCTGACGCTGCGGCAACAGCGCCTTGGCGACGTTGATCGAGCCGTCTTTTTCCAGCGTGACGTGCTGGTCGAGACCGTCGACTCGCACACTATCGATGTGATAGACATTGCCAAGCGGCTCGACCTTGCCCAGCTTCACGTCGACTTGCTTGACGGCGACGAGCGGCGAGCCATCCGGCTCGTTGACCACGGCGTCGGACAATCCCGCCGTGCCCGTGAGCAGCACGTGATTGCCGTCCTTGTCGCGGGTGAAATGCAGCTTCAGATCGGTACTGATGGCGCCGCTCTTGATCTGCGCGGGCACGTTGACCGGCGAATATCCGAGGTACTTGGTCAGATCGAACCGGTCGAGCTTGATGTCGACCGTCGATTCCAGCGAATCGGCAAACGGCTTGGTCTGGCCCGAGATCCGTACCGGCGAGCCGTCGATGGAGGCCTGCAGCAGCGGCTGCACGAAGATGTCGGTGTCGGCCGGCAGGTTCGCGATGAACGGCACGCCGACCTGCAGATGATCGATGACGTGCTTTTCGTTCTGCACGGCGTCGTCGAAGCGCACCGTACCGTTCTTGATCTGCACATTATTCAGCGCAAAGCGAGCGGGCTTCGACGGCTCGGGGGACGGCGGTCCCGACGTTGCGCGATCGATGATGTCCGAGAAGTTGAAGCGCTGTGGGGCCGTGCGCACGATGTTGAGCACCGGCGTGTCGACGTAAAGCTCGTCGACGACCGGTGCAAAGCGGAACAGCGAACCCCACGAGGCGTTTACGCGCAGCATGCCCACGTCCACGAATGGCTGCCCCGGCGTTTTGTCGCCGATATGGACCTGATGCAAATCGAGTCGCAGTGTGTACGGGTTGAAGCTGACGTCGCCCACGCTCACCGGTCGTTCCAGATAGGCCGAGAGCTTTTCGATGGCGTAATGCTTGACCACCGCCGGCACGGTGAAATACCCGATGACGCCAAACACGGCGATCACCCCGGCGGTCCACAGGCTGGTCTTGCGCGCACGGCGGCGCACGTTGGGGTCGCGCCCGAGCGCGCGGGCACGAACGAGACCTTGTTGCAGACGAGTGCCGTCGGCGGACGATTCCGGCGAGGCTGAAGGGGGTTTGCGATCGTTCTCTTGCTCGGCCATGCGGTCTCCCGTAAGTCGCCAGTGACGCAGGCGCCGCGCCTGCGTTGCGCGGCGAGACAGACCCGGGATCGGCTGCGGTGGCCCCGTCCCGGGAGGTAATGGCCCGACCCGTCAGGCCGGCAACATTACCAGCGGGGCGATCGCCCCCGCGTGTTCGACGACAGCGTCCGCCTGCCACTCGGCAGGGGTCAGCGAGTCGCCGCAATAGCCATAGGCTGCCGCGACAGTCGCCATCCCTGCCGCCTTGCCCGCCTGGATGTCGCGCAGGTCGTCGCCGACGTACACGATGCACCCGGGCGCGATGCCGATGCACTCGGCGGCGTACAGCAGGGGGGCGGGGTGAGGCTTGCTGTGCGGCGTCGTGTCACCCGATACCACGCACGCGGCACCCTCGGCGAGCCCGAGCAATTTGACGAGCGGATCGGTCAGACGCGCGGCCTTGTTGGTCACGATGCCCCACGGCATGCCACGCGCAGCCAAGGCCTCGAGCAGCGCGGGAATCCCGTCGAACAGGCGACTCTGCACGCACAAGGCGGCTTCGTAATTGGCGAGGAAGGCATCGCGCAAGGACGGGAACGCCGCATCCTCAGGGGCGACGCCGAAGGCGCTGCCGATCAGTCCGCGCGCGCCGTGCGACGCTTGCAAGCGCAGCGTCTCATAGGGACCCGGCGCCAGACCGCGGTCGGTGCGCACCTTGTTGACGGCGGCGACGAGATCGAGCGCCGTGTCGGCCAGCGTGCCGTCCAGGTCGAACAGCACGGCGCGAACGTTGCCGTTGAGCAGTTGTGCATCGGCGCCGAAGGGCGTGTCGGGGACTCGGGCGGGGGGCTCGAACATATCAGGCATCGCGGGTGCACGCGATCATGTAGTTGACGTCGGTGTCGCGGTTGATCGCGTAACGCTTGCTCAGCGGGTTGTAGGTCATGCCGCGCAGATCCCGCACCGTCAGGCCGCTGGCGCGGGCGAACGACGCGAGTTCCGACGGTCGGATGAACTTGGCGTAGTCGTGCGTGCCACGCGGCAGCATGCGAAGCACGTACTCGGCGCCGACCACCGCCAGCAGCCAGGCCTTCGGGTTGCGGTTGAGCGTGGAGAAGAACACATGACCGCCCGGTTTGACGAGCGTTGCGCAGGCCGCCACGACGGATGCCGGTGACGGCACGTGTTCGAGCATCTCCATGCAGGTCACCACGTCGTACGTTCCCGCATCGCGCGCGGCGAGCGCCTCGGCGGAGATCTCTTCATAGTCGATGGACAGGCCGGCTTCGAGGCTGTGCAGATCGGCCACGCCGAGCGCCTTTTTCGACAGGTCGATTCCCTTGACGTGTGCGCCCTGGCGCGCCATCGATTCGGAGAGAATGCCGCCGCCGCAGCCGATGTCCAGCACGCGTTTGCCCTGGAGCGGCACATGCTGCTCGATCCAGTCGAGGCGCAGCGGGTTGATCTCGTGCAGCGGCTTGAATTCGCTGTGCGGATCCCACCAACGGTGGGCCAATTCACTGAATTTATTGAGTTCTTGCGGGTCGGCGTTCATCACTTGCTCATGGACAGGGACGGCTTGGGGACAGGCAGAATGCCGCGCGGCAGCACGTGCCTGGGTACCGGCTTGACCGGCGGGCGCCGTCGAGATGAGGCAAGTATAACGAAGGGAGTGTGCCCATGTCCAAAGCGCGAGGCGTGGCGCGGCGCCGGGTGTGAAGCACCCCGGCGTCGCGCCGATGCATCTACGCGCCTACGCGTTCACGTCGTTGTGCCTACGCCGCGGCCGGTAAATTCGCCAGCACGGCATGCGGATCGTGATAGACCAGGCCCAGCGCGTCAGCGACACCACGATTGGTCACCCTGCCGCGCGCCACATTGAGTCCGGCAAGCAGGTGCGGATCGGCGCGCATCGCGGCGACCGGTCCATGGTCGGCCAGTTGCAGAATGAACGGCAACGTCACGTTGTTGAGCGCGAACGTGGAGGTGCGCGGCACGCCGCCCGGCATATTGGCGACACAATAGTGCACGATCCCTTCCACGACGTAGACCGGATCAGCGTGCGTCGTTGCGTGAGAGGTCTCGCAACAACCGCCCTGATCGATCGCGACATCGACGATGACAGCGCCCTTGCGCATGAGGCCGAGCATCGCGCGCGTGATGAGTTTCGGCGCCGCCGCGCCCGGAATGAGGACACCGCCGATGACGAGATCGGCGTCGTGCAAATGCGTTTCGATGGCGTGTTGCGTCGAGTAGACCGTCTGGACGTGGCCACCGAACTGCGCATTGAGGCGGCGTAACGCGTCGACCGATTTGTCGATCACCGTCACCTGCGCGCCAATGCCCACGGCCACCGTCGCGGCATTGGTGCCCACAACGCCACCGCCCAGGATCACGACTTTGCCGGCTTCCACCCCCGGTACACCGGCGAGGAGCAGACCCAGTCCGCCATGCGTCTTTTCGAGCGCGGTGGCCCCGGCCTGAATCGACATGCGTCCGGCGACCTCGGACATGGGGGCGAGCAGGGGAAGTCCGCCGTTCGCAGACGTCACCGTCTCATAGGCAATGCACGTGGCGCCGCTCTTGAGCAGGTCACGCGTCTGGTCGGGATCGGGGGCGAGATGGAGGTACGTGAAGAGTGTGTGATGGGGCTGAAGCCGGGCGCGTTCGACGGCCTGCGGCTCCTTGACCTTCACGATCAGTTCGGCGCGATCGAACACGTCGACCGCCGTTGCGGCAATGCGTGCACCGGCGGCGGCGTAGACCGTGTCGTCCATGCCGATGCCGGACCCGGCCTGGGTTTCGATCCACACTTCGTGCCCGCGGGCGACGACTTCGCGCACAGCGGCGGGCGTCATGCCGACGCGGTATTCGTGGTTCTTGATCTCCTTGGGTACACCGATTCTCATGATGCGTCTCCTTTTTTGTGATGTGACAGCAAAAAGTGACGACAGCGCATGCCAACGTTTCGGCGGCGCCAATCAAAACGGCACCCGAAGGTGCCGTCTGGAAGCTCAGGCGAAGGCCGGTTGGGCCTGCGCGTCGGGCGCGCGGCTGTAGCGCGCCACCGACAGATCGTCGGCCAGAATCGCGGGCCGCCGTCCCGACATCAGATCGGCCAGCAACTGGCCGGAGCCGCAGGACATCGTCCAGCCCAGCGTGCCGTGTCCTGTGTTCAGGAACAGATTGCGCAGGGCGGTGGCGCCCACGATCGGCGTGCCGTCGGGCGTCATCGGGCGCAGCCCCGTCCAGAACGAGGCGTCGGCCGTGTTGCCGGCGCCTGGATACAGATCGTTCACGACCATTTCCAGCGTGGCGCGGCGAGCCGGGTTGAGCGTCTTGTCGTAGCCGACCACTTCGGCCATGCCGCCAACGCGAATGCGGTCGTCAAAGCGGGTGACGGCGATCTTGTAGGTCTCGTCGAGCACGGTCGACACCGGCGCGCGCGATGCGTCGGCGATGGGCACCGTAATCGAGTATCCCTTGAGCGGATACACCGGAATGTCGACCAGGCCGCGCAGGAACGGTGTGGAGTATGACCCGAGGGCGACGACGTAGGCGTCGGCGCGCTGCACCGTGCCTGCGCAGACCACGCCATCGATCTTGTCGCCGACAACGTTCAGACCGTCGATCGGCATGTCGTAGCGGAATTTCACGCCGAGTGCCTCGGCCATCGCCGCCAGACGCGTGGTGAACAACTGGCAGTCGCCGGTTTCATCGTTGGGCAGGCGCAGGCCGCCCGTGAGCTTGTGAGCGACGGCCGCCAATGCCGGCTCGGCGCTGGCAAGTGCCTGGCGGTCGAGCAACTCGAACGGCACACCGGCCTCTTCGAGCACCGCCATGTCGCGCGCGGCGTTCGCCAGTTGCTCGTCGGTACGGAACAGTTGCAACGTGCCCGCCTGACGACCTTCGTAAGGAATGCCCGTCTCCGCGCGCAGCGCACGGAAGCAATCGCGGCTGTACTCGGCGATCCGCACCATGCGTTCCTTGTTGACGGCATAACGCTCGGGCGTGCAATTGCGCAGCATTTGATAGAGCCACTTGAGTTGCGTGAGCGTGCCGTCCGGACGGATGGCGAGCGGGGCGTGCTTCTGGAACAACCACTTGATGGCCTTCGTCGGAATGCCCGGCGCTGCCCACGGCGAGGCGTAGCCCGGCGAAATCTGGCCGGCGTTGCCGAAGCTGGTCTCGAGCGCCGGTCCGGCTTGACGATCGAGCACCGTGACGTCGTGCCCGGCCTTCGCCAGGTAATAGGCGCTGGTGACGCCGATGACGCCGCTACCGAGAACGATGACCTTCATTGCGTTGACTCCTGTAAAACCATGGTTATCCAGTAATAATTGGCATAGTATTATCTGATTAGTAGGTTTAGTTAATGTATATATTGGAAATTCAGGAATAAATAATGAGAGTCCAGCAGCAATCGATCCGAACGCTGGATCGGCTCGATCGGCGCATTCTCGCGCTGCTTCAGCAAGACGGGCGGATGTCGATGAAAGACCTCGCGGAGCAGGTCGGCCTGTCGATTACGCCCTGCATCGAGCGCGTGAAACGCATGGAGCGCGACGGCGTGATCATGGGGTACTACGCTCGGGTGAATCCGGCCGCGCTGGGCGCCGCGTTGCTGGTATTCGTCGAGATCACGCTCGATCACAAGTCAGGCAACATGTTCGATCAGTTTCGGCGGGAAGTGCTGCGGATCCCGGAGGTGATGGAGTGCCATCTCATCTCGGGCGACTTCGACTATCTGATCAAGGCGCGCATTCGAGAGATGTCCGAGTACCGTAAGTTGCTCGGCGACATCCTGCTGCAACTGCCGGGGGCCGTGCAGTCGAAGAGCTACGTCGTGATGGAGGAGATCAAGGAGACGCTCACCATCCACGTCGAAGAGTGAGCGCGGCGGCGGGAGGGCGGGAGAGCGTCGATAGGCCCAAGTTGCGGTTGCGTCCGGCGTCGCTTTCTAGAAGAGCGCCATTTGCGGGTCGGCCTTGTCGGTCCCGGCCTCAGGGGCTTGCGCGGCGGTTTGCCGTCCGTTGGCGACGGCCGAAGTTGCCGGTGCGGGGACCTTGAACTGATCGTTACGCAGCGGTGGTCGCGCCTGATTGAGACCCAACTTGCGGGCGGCCAGATGAAAGCGCTGACGGATCAACTCCGCATGCAAACCGGTGCCGCGCATGCGCGTGCCGAATTCGGAACTGTTGTGCTTGCCGTCGCGCACCTGCTCGATCAGGCTCATGACGTGGCGTGCCCGCAGCGGGTAATGTGCTTCGAGCCACGTCACGAAAACATCGTGAACTTCGCGCGGCAGTCGCAGCATCACATAGCCCGCGTACGTTGCGCCGGCTTGCGCCGCCGTCGTCAGTACGCGTTCGATGTCGAAATCGGTGAGCGCCGGCACGATGGGCGCCACGATCACCCCGGTGGGAATACCCGCGTCCGTCAGTTTTCGGATGGCCTCGATGCGACGTGCCGGGGTATTGGCGCGCGGCTCCATCTTGCGTGCGATTTCCGCATCGAGCGTTCCCACTGAGATAAATACGCGGGCCAGACCACGCTGCGCCATTCGCGACAGGATGTCGATGTCGCGCGTGACCAGCGCGGATTTCGTGGTGATGCCGACGGGATGGCCGAAACGCTCGAGGACTTCCAGCACGCTTCGGGTGATGCCGTATTCACGTTCGATGGGCTGGTACGGGTCGGTGTTTGCGCCGAGTGCGAGCAGGGCGGGCTGATAGCCGCGCTTGCGCAACTCGGCGTCGAGGCGCTCGGCGGCGTTGTGTTTCGCGTAAAGGCGGGTTTCGAAGTCGAGCCCCGGCGACAGGCCGAGATAGGCGTGCGTGGGACGCGCAAAACAATACGCGCAGCCATGCTCGCATCCCCGATATGGGTTGATCGAACGGTCGAAGGGAATGTCCGTCGATTGATTGCGCGAGATGATCGTTCGCGCGTTTTCCAGCGCGACTTGCGTGACGAACTTGACCTCGCATTCTTGGGCCGCATCCGATTCAAGTCGGGTCTCATCGCTTTCGCGCCGGAATTCGGAAAAGCGCGATTCGAGATTGGCGGTAGCGCCTCGGCCCTTACGCGACGGGGGCGGCGCGAATGAGGAAGCCATGGCTCGTCTCCTTGAAGGCAGTCCGGGGCGCGAAGGCAGTGCGTTCGCGAGGAATGCTTGTCATTATACTGTGTTTTTGTACAGTATTCGAGGGGCAAACATGACGCAAAACGGACTGGCGGGCGAGGTGGGGTGGCGCGGGTGGACGGCGTCGAGCGACTGGATGGGCTGGGGACGCTGGATGTGCTTATGCGTCGCTTTCTGGGGCGGACGGCGGCAAATATGGCGCGATGGCGCGCGCGATGGCGTCGAGTGCGGCGCCGTCAGCGTTCGGGCGTTGACGGGCGAGGTGAATCGCCCGGAGCGTCAGCAGCGAATACAACGTCGCGTGGTTGCCGCCCAGCGAGGCAAGCGCTTCGGTGTGGCGGGTGACGATGCCTGCGTCGCCCCGCGACACCGGGCCGGAGAGCGCACCGGCGAGTCCGCGCTCGCGGGCGGCGGTGAGGGTCCCCATGACCAGCGGCCACATGGCGTCTTGGGCGTCGGCTTCCGGCATGCCGATCGCTTGCCAGAGCTGGGTAGCTTCATCGAGCAGGCACAGCAGAAAACTGGCGGCGTAATTGGCGCCGGCGTGATATCGCATCCGCGCGCCCGCCGGGATCGACAGGGCGCGGCACCCTATCGCGCTCGCGAGAGCGTGGAGCGTAGCGTTCAGCGGTGCGTCGGCTTCGATGGTGATGGCGCTGCCCGACAGGCGTGTCGCGTCGTCATCGAGACCGGCAAAAAGAAACAGCGGGTGGAAGCCGCCAATTTGCGCACCGTGTCGGGTGGCGGCCGCGAGCAGACCGACCTCCGAGGCGCCGCTGCAATGCACCAGTGCCTGCCCGGCGCGCGGCGACAGATGCGCGGCGCACGTGGCGATGGCGTCGTCGGGAACGCTCAGGAAGACAAGGTCCGCGTGGGCGAAGACCGCGTTCATGTCGTTCGGCCGGTGGATTGGCAGGGCCTTACACGCCGGCAAGGCGACCGCGACGCGTTGCGCCGCATCGAGGCGTCGGCTTGCGATCGCCGTCACCTCATACCCCGCACGTGCCGCCGCGAGCGCGAGGGCGCATGCAACGCGACCGGCGCCGATGAAGCCCAGCGTCGGTCGGGAGGGGGCGGCGACGGGTGTGGTCATATTCACGCGTTACTGGGACAGGCGGTTCGGCGTGTCGTGCGTTTCGAAATAGGTCTGGAACGCCACGGCGAGACCGACCATCATCAACATCGCGCCCACGAACAGCGACACGCTCACGATGATGACGGCCATCCATCCCGAGCGCGATTTGCGCTGGGCGCTGGCGTTGAACTGGGCATCCCAGCGCTCGTCGGGCCGAAGTCCGTAAACAATCGCCGCCAGGAACGCGGAAAACAGCGAGATGGCGCCGAGAATCGTCAGGCCCCATCCGGCGGAAGACTGCAGCTCACTCGTGACCAGCAGCCCCCAACCCGCTACACCGCAGGCCGATCCCACGACATGGGCCCACCCGAAGCGGTCGCGCAGACCATACAGATAGAAACGATGCAGGCCCAGCGTGCCGAACAGCATTGCCAGGCCCGCGGTCAGGGTCTTGGATTTATAGGCGACTGCATTCATTGGGATGGGTTATCGGGCTGGCGTTTCGCGAATGACTTCGACCAGCGTCCAGCGCATGCTCGACGCATCGGCGGGCGGATTGACGACGGGTTCGCCGTGGATTTTCACGCGGTATTCTACGCCGGGCTTCCACGAGAAGCCATCGATGTGGGCGTACCAGAGTTCCCACGGCGCTTTCCCGGAATCGTCGGCGTTGCGCACGCGCAGGCACTTCCGCGGCGCGGCGCCCACGCAATCCGCCATTTGCGAATCGACGTCGACAATACGGTCTTCCGTCTTGGTGGCGCTGGCGACCGGACGATCCAGCAACGTCTGCGAGGCGTAGGTCAGCGTCTCGCCATTCGGGGTGCGCAAAATCAACTGTGTGTCGCGGCGTTCGAAACGGGTGACGCGGGGAAGCGTCGTCAGGTAGCGGGCTTCGAAGGCCATCGAGTCCGGGCAAGCCATGCGTGTGGCGGCCGGCGCCTGAAGGCTGACCTGGCCCTTGGCCGGCCCCACCGAGTACTGGCCGAAGATCCGGTTACATCCGCCGGAGCCAGAGAACGCTCCTTTGTCGTTAAAGGTCAGGTTGATGGCGCGGCTTTCCGGCAGACTTGGCAAGTCGTCGACACCTTCCCACCGCATCAGTTGCCAGGTGCCGAGGATGTCGGCGGGGGCGGTGGCGGCGGCTGGCGCGCCGGGCGACGCCTGCGATGGACCGGCGCCGCCCGACGGGGCGGCGCAGCCGGCCAACATGGCCGCCGGCACGAGGAGCGTTGCCATATAGGTGGCGAACGAGGCGGGCAGGAAAGAGAGTCGGCGTTGGGTCATGATCATGTCTTGGTGGAATTGCCGAGCGTGCCGGGAGGGCACGATCAGCGAAAGTGTCGCGGCACACGGAGGCGGCGGACGCCGTGCGCAGCCCTGAGTCCATGAAAGGTTGACCGAATGCCGGTCAGTGCAGTTCCTTGCATCGTCATTGCGGTGAGATTCCCGAGTCGATGTCGGTCGTCGTCGTGCGGCCGCGTCACGGTTTCCGATAAGTAATGCGGTAGATCGCGCCGGCCTCATCGTCACTGATCAACAGTGAGCCGTCTGGTAACGTAAGGAGGTCGACAGGGCGGCCCCAGACCGACTCGTCGTCGCCCAGCCAGCCTTGCGCGAAGATTTCCTGCCTGGCGACGTTGCCCTTGGCGTCGAGCACGACGCGTACGACCCGGTAGCCGACCTTGCGGCTCCGGTTCCAGGAGCCGTGCTCTGCGATGAACAGACTGCCGCGATAGTCCTTGGGGAACTGTTTGCCGGTGTAAAAGCGCACGCCGAGCGCGGCCACATGGGCGCCAAGCTTTGCCACGGGGGGCGTGAAGTCCGCACAGCGTTTCTCTCGCCCGTATTCGGGATCCGCGATGTCGCCAGCATGGCAGTAAGGGAATCCGAAGTGTTCGCCGATGCGTGTGAGGCGGTTCAGCTCGTCGTCCGGCACGTCGTCGCCGAGTTGATCGCGACCGTTATCGGTGAACCAGAGCGTGCGTGTCCTGGGTTGCCAGTCGAAGCCCACGGTGTTGCGCACGCCACGGGCGACGACCTGCCAGTCGGTGCCGTCCGGCTTCATGCTGCCGATCATCGCGAAACGGTCGCCGTCGCGCTTGCAGACATTGCAGGGTGCGCCCACGCCGACATACAGGCGCTGATCGGGGCCAAATGCGATGTACCGCCAGCCGTGGTGACTTTCGCCAGGAAGCTTGTCGTAGACGACGATCGGTTTGCCGGGATTGTCGAGCCGGCTTTCGATATTGTCGAGCTTGACGATGCGCGAGACGGCCGAGATATAGAGTGCGCCGTTGCGCAATGCCACGCCGACGGGCATGTTCAGCCCGGAGGCGATGGTCTGGACCCTGGCCGCATAGGCGCGCGACGGATCGAGCGTGATGGCATAGACAACGCCTTGTCCGCGGCTGCCGACGAACAAGGTGCCTTTCGGGCCAAGCGTCATGCCGCGGGCGCCGGGCACCCGGTCGGAGAGGACTTCGACGTGAAAGCCGGGCGGCAGGACGAGACGTTCGATGGGAAGGGCGTCGCGCGCCGTGGCGAGGCATGGGGCCATCGCCAGCGCGGCGCCGAAAAACAAACCGACCCGACGCACATGCTTCGCAAGATGGATGACTCGCACGGCGACCCGCACTGGCCATTGCGGCCGAGCGGGGCGCTGCCATCCACCGGTCAATTGTTGCATGCTGGACTCGCTTCACGCACAGAATGCGTGCATTGTAGACCAGTGCCTCCCGGAGCCAACGCGGCGGTCTTGTCCCCCAATCCAGGGGCGGCTTGGCGGGGCGCCGCCGGTGTCCGGGGAAGTGTTTGTTTTGACGAGGGTTTTGCGCTATAATGTCGCGTTTTCTGTCCGAACACTTCTGGATTCACAAGGATTTATTATGGTCGTTATCCGCCTGGCTCGCGGCGGCGCGAAGAAGCGCCCGTTTTACAACATCGTTGCAACCGACTCGCGTAACCGTCGCGATGGTCGCTTCATCGAGCGTATTGGCTTCTACAACCCGGTCGCTGCCGAAGGCACGGAAGGTCTGCGTATCGCTCAAGACCGTCTGACGTACTGGCAAGGCGTTGGCGCACAACTGTCGCCGACCGTGGCTCGTCTGATCAAGCAAGGCGCCAAGGCCGCTGCCTAAGCGCTTCGGCTAGTCAAGCTATCAGCATTGCCGTCGGTTTGCCGATGGCATGAGAATTGAACGGCGGTGCCTGCTCCCGAGCGATCTGGAGCGGTCATCGCCGTGTGTTCGTCACAACGTTGGATTGGCATGGTTCGTTCCGCTCGACCCGCACGTGAGCGGGTACCGCTGAAAATCGGTGCTGAGGCGCGCCGCGCCGCCGGCATGCGTGCCGAGCAGGTGCTCGCCCCGGTGACCGAAGTGCCCGACGATCTCGTCGAGCTGGGTTACATTGGCGACGCCTACGGAATTCGTGGCTGGATCAAGGTGCAGCCGCATACGGGCGAGGGCGAAGGGCTCTTGTCCGCCGATTGTTGGTATTTTCGTCGTCCCGGTGAGTCGGCCTACACCAAGGCCAATGTACTGCACAGTCGAGGGCATTCCGGTACCGTGGTCGCGCAATTACGCGGCAGCGAAAACCGGTCGGCCGCCGAGGCGCTCAAGGGCCTTCAGGTCTGGGTGCCGCGCAGTGCGTTTCCGACCGCCGGTGAAGACGAGTTTTACTGGGTGGACCTCATTGGCGCCCAGGTAACGAATCTGCAGGACGAATCGCTGGGCAAGGTCGTCGGGTTGCTCGACAACGGCGTGCACACTGTGCTGCGTGTCGCTTACGAGGCGCCTGCCGTCGACGACAAGTCGGCGAAGACCGCTGAGCGTCTGATCCCGTTCGTCGCCAAATATGTGCAATCCGTCGATATCGAGGCGGGGCGCATTGTGGTCGACTGGGGTCTTGACTACTGAGATACCGATTGATCGCCCGGCCGCTGTGGTGTCCGGGCACCTCTGGACGGAACCGGTTTGATGCAGTTTGACGTCGTCACGCTCTTTCCCGAGATGTTTCGGGCACTGACCGACTGGGGCGTCACCAGCCGGGCGCTCAAGCAGTCGCGCTATGGTCTGCGGTTTTGGAATCCTCGCGATTTCACGCATAACAGCTACAGGACGATCGATGATCGACCGTACGGCGGCGGCCCGGGCATGGTGATGCTCGCCAAGCCGCTCGACGACGCCATCGAGGCCGCAAAGGCTGCGCAGGCGCAAGCCGGCGTACCGCGCGGCCGGGTGTTGCTGATGTCGCCGCAAGGCAAGCCACTGACGCATCGTCGTGTCGTGGAACTGCGCGAACAGGAGCAGGGATTGATTCTGCTCTGTGGGCGCTACGAAGCCGTCGATCAGCGTTTGATCGATCGCGTCGTGGACGAAGAGGTCAGTGTTGGCGATTTCGTGCTGTCGGGCGGAGAGTTGCCCGCCATGGCACTGATGGACTCGCTGATCCGGCTGCTGCCGGGGGCACTGAACGACGAGCAGTCGGCCGAGCAGGACAGTTTCGTCAATGGCCTGCTCGATTGTCCGCATTACACGCGACCCGAAGAGTACGAAGGGGTGCGCGTGCCCGACGTGCTGTTGGGCGGGCATCATGCAGAGATTGAAAAATGGCGACGCCGCGAGGCGTTGACCAATACCTGGCGCAAACGCCCCGATCTGATCGAGAGCGCACGCGCCAACGGATTGCTCAGTCGTGCCGATGAGGCATGGCTGGCAAGCCTGCGGGTCGATACGTCGGCCAAGTAGGTAGCGGGTGTCGTCATGGGGACGGCATTCGGTTTGCACCCATCCTCTGTCGGGGCCGGCATGCCGGTATATAACGCCGATACGATGGCACAAGGAGTGGTAAATGAATCTGATCGCCAAGATCGAGCAGGAAGAAATCGCGCGTTTGACCGCGAACAAGACGATTCCCGAATTCGCCCCGGGCGACACCGTGATCGTCAACGTGAACGTGGTCGAAGGTACGCGCAAGCGCGTTCAGGCATACGAAGGCGTCGTCATCGCCAAGCGTAACCGTGGCCTGAATTCGGCATTCATCGTCCGCAAGATTTCGTCGGGTGAAGGCGTTGAGCGTACGTTCCAGACGTACTCGCCGCTGATCGCCAGCATCGAAGTCAAGCGTCGTGGTGACGTTCGTCGCGCCAAGCTGTACTACCTGCGTGAGCGTTCGGGCAAGTCGGCACGTATCAAGGAAAAGCTCTCGTTCAAGAGCAAGCCCGCTGCCGCCCAGTAAGTCGGACGCCGCTACGCCTGGCGACCTCGTGGCCGGGCGCAGCCAAAGCCGTATGGAAAAGCACCCTTCGGGGTGCTTTTTTCGTTGTGCTGTCTTTCATCGACGCCGATGTTGCGGCGTGTCTTCGTCATCGAACGCCACGAATTGCCGTGCCATTGGCATTTTGTTTGCGTGTACGTGTTTAGGGCTTCCTCGCTAAAATAGCGAAGTTCTCCACCCAGCAAAGGTCTACGTGGCGCCACCTCTGATCCTGCATCCTGAAGCGTTACCCATCGTCTCGACGGGCGAGGGGGAGCCTGCGGTGCCGGCGGAGCGGCTAACGCCCGCCGCGTTGCGTGACCGGCTCGCGAGTCCGCCGATCTGGACGCCGGAGGCGGGTGCGATCGAACTCGCGCCGCCGGCACAATTTACGCCGCGTGCGGCGGCCGTGCTCGTGCCGTTGGTGATGCGCGCGCATGGCACGACTGTGCTGCTGACGCAGCGAACCCAACATCTGAGCACGCACGCCGGGCAAGTGAGTTTTCCTGGCGGTAGCCGCGAGCCCGACGATCTGTCGCCGATCGCCACAGCCTTGCGTGAGTCGCGTGAAGAAATAGGTCTCGATTCGGGGGCGGTGGAAGTGATCGGACGCTTGCCCGACTACGTCACCGGAACCGGCTTTCGTGTTGCACCGGTCGTGGGCCTGGTCAAGCCGCCGTTCGATCTCATCGCCGATGCCGGTGAAGTCGACGAGATTTTCGAGGTGCCGCTGGATTTCCTGATGGACCCTGCACATCATCAGATCCGCGTCTTCCACTATCAGGTGGGCGAACGCCGGTTTTACGCGATGCCCTATCCGAAGCCCGCGGGAGGTGAATACTTCATTTGGGGCGCAACGGCCGGCATGCTACGTAATTTCTATCAACTCCTGCGGGCCTGACGCGAGAGACCGATCGTTTTCGCGAGTTGTCTGCCTATAGTGTGAAGTGAGTGCGTCGTGCAGGCGCCTGGGGCGGGCATTTGCGAGAAGCTGTGCTATCGTTACACCATTCCGTCTGGTGATCTGAACGCACGCATGACATTCTTTTCGGTACTCCTCGCGCTGATCCTCGAGCAGATGCGTGCCCTCTCCACGCAAAACCCGATCTACAACCTGATTCGCTCCCACGCGACCCATACGTCGCAATCGTTCGATGCCGGGCTACCCCGTCATGGCGTGCTTGCGTGGCTGGTCGTGGTGCTGCCGTTTGTGCTGGCGGTCGGTGTCATCTACTACCTGCTCATGCGGGTCAACATTTTCCTGGGCTTCGCATGGAACGTGCTCATCGTCTACCTGACGATGGGATTCCGGCAGTTCAGTCACTACTTCACGGACATTCACGTTGCGCTGAACAACGATAACGTGAACGAGGCGCGAGAAATCCTGCATCAGTGGATCGGCATCGACACGGTCGACATGCCGGTGGACGAGATCGTGCGCCACACACTGTTGCACGCGGTCATTGCCTCGCATCGCCACGTTTTTGGCGTGTTTTTCTGGTTCCTGATGCCGGTCGGTCCGGCGGGGGCGGTGTTGTACCGTCTCGCCGAATATCTGTCGCGTCGCTGGACGGAGCCCGCGCCCGATCGCAGCCCGGCGTTCGGGGCCTTCGCGCGCAAGGTTTTCTATGTCATTGATTGGGTGCCGGCTCGTTTGACGGCCATCGGTTTCGCCATTGTCGGCAACTTTGAAGACGCCATTTACGCGTGGCGCCACTATGCGAAGCAGTGGCCGAACGAGAACGAAGGCATTCTGCTGGCCGCGGGTAGCGGCGCCCTCGGCGCACGATTGACCGGCCCGCTGGCGGAAGTCTCGAGCGTCGATGCGCTGAATCAAGGCGACGACGCAGTCCTGCCTGTCGGCAGCGAATGCACGCCGCGCACGCTTCAGGCGGCCGTCGGCCTGGTCTGGCGCGCGGTTTTGCTTTGGATGCTCCTGTTGCTGCTGCTGACCCTCGCCGTGTGGTTGGGCTGAGGTTCAAGCGAGAACCCATAAAAAAACCCGCGGAAGCGGGTTTTTTTATGGCCGATTCGCGCGGATCGCTTCGCCGCCGACTGAAGCGTCAGTATGGAATCTGTTGCTCCGACTCGTGAACGAGCTGGGCATAGAGCATATGGCGCTGTTGCGAGATGCTTCCGTCGGACACGGCCGCGAGAATAGCGCAACCGGGTTCTTTCAGGTGATGGCAATTGTAGAACCGGCACCCGGTGAGCCGTGCACGGAACTCGGGGAAGGCGCGCTCCAGTGCCCCTTCCTTGAGGTGATGCAGACCGAATTCCTGAAAGCCTGGCGAATCGATGAGCAGTCCGCCTTCGGGCAGGTGAAAGATTCGCGTGAAGGTCGTCGTGTGCTTGCCTGAGTTCAATACCGTGGAGATCTCGCGCGTTGCGGCATCGGCATCGGGGACGAGCAGGTTCACGAGGCTGGACTTGCCCATGCCCGACTGCCCGAGCAGCAACGACGCTTGATGTGCCAGGCGAGGCAGCAGCAGCGCCTTCGCCCCTTCAGGATCCGCCCGCACGGAAAGTTCCAGCACGTCGTAGCCCAGTGCGCGATACGGCGCCAAGCGCGCGCGCGCCGCCGGCAAGGCCTCGGCGACATCGGTCTTGTTGAGCACGATCAGCGGTCTCAGTGCATTGGCTTCCGAGGCGACCAGTGCTCGGCCCAGCAAATCCTCACTGAAGTACGGCTCGGTGCCCAACATGATGACCAACTGGTCGATGTTGGCGGCGAAGAGCTTGCTCTTGAACTGGTCTGAGCGGTAAAGCAGGTTGCGGCGCGGCAGGATCTCTTCAATCACGCCCTGATCGCCGGTGCGCGCCCAGGCGACTTCGTCGCCGACCGCAATTTCGCTCTTCTTGCCGCGAGGAAAGCACAGCACCGTTTCGCCATCGTCGGCTTCCACGACGTAGTGACGGCCGTGCGCCGCCGTGACTCGGCCGTGACGGCGTTCCTGCGCGGTTGTTTCGGCCGGCGCGGCTTTTCCCTTGAGGCTGCGCTTCATGCGTGCCCCAGCAAACGGTCGATGCGCTGGGAGGCGGGCGGATGCGAATAGTAAAACGCGGTGTAGACGGGGTCGGGCGTGAGCGTCGACGCATTGTCCTGGTAAAGCTTGACGAGGGCGTTGACCAGATCGCTGGCTTGCGTCTGGCTGGCGGCAAAGGCATCGGCTTCGAACTCGTGCTTGCGCGACGTCAGGCTACTGAGCGGGCTGGCGAAAAAGCCGAACACTGGAAGCACGAGGAAGAACAGCACCAGCGCCAACGCGTTGTTGCTGCCGGTCAGCGACGGCATCACGCCGAGGTCGGTGTAGAACCATGTGCGGCCGATCAGCCAACCAAGCAGGGCAAGGAATGCCAGCGACAGCACGAAGGCGACGATCAGGCGCTTCGTGATGTGGCGACGCTTGAAGTGACCCAGCTCGTGGGCCAGCACGGCTTCGATTTCGGCGGGTGAGAGCCGCTCGATGAGCGTATCGAAAAACACGATGCGCTTGGTGCGGCCGAAGCCGCTGAAATAGGCATTGCCGTGTGCCGAACGCTTCGAGCCATCCATCACGAACAAACCGCGCGCCGCGAAGCCGCAGCGCTGCATCAGCCCCTCGATGCGCTGCGCCAGCGACACGTCCGAGAGCGGTTCGAACTTATTGAACATCGGCGCGATGACGTGCGGGAAGATGAACTGCACAAACAGATTGAAGCCCACCCAGACCACCCACGTGTACAGCCACCACAACGGTCCTGCGCGCTCCATGAGCCACAGCACGGCGAACAGCAGCGGCAGTCCGAGCAAGACGCCGATGGCGGTGGCCTTGATCATATCGGCAATGAACAGCCCGAGCGACATGCGGTTGAAGCCGAAACGCTGTTCGATCACGAACTGCCGCACGTAAGTGAAGGGCAGATCGACGAGGCCGGAAATCAACAGCACGGCGGCGATCAATGCGATCTGACCCAGATAGCCTTCGCCGAGCCATTCGGTCACGCCGATATGCAGCAGGTTCAGCCCGCCGAGCAGCGTGAAAGCGACGAGCAGCACCGCCTGGGCAAAGATCTCGGCCATGCCCAGACGGGTGCGGGCGACCGTGTAATCGGCGGCCCGCTGATGGTCGGTCAGTGTGATCGTGCTGGCAAATCGCTCGGGAACAGCCGCCCGATGGGTGACCACATGGCGGATCTGACGAGCGGCCAGCCAAAGCTTGGTCATGACCATCGCCAGCAGGAAGATCACGAAGAGGTAAGTGAGCATGCGCTTAAGGAGAATCCGAAGTATGCGAGAATTATAAGTTCTTTCGACCGGCGGGACGCCCTTGCCGGTCGCCTACCGACGCGTTTTCCAGAGTCTTCCGACCATGTCTGTCATTCCATCCCAACATCCCACGTCTGCCGATGCCGAGACGACGCTTGCGCGCGCCGAGTTCAATCTGGTCTGGCTCGATATGGAAATGACCGGCCTGCAGCCCGACAGCGACCGAATCATCGAGGTGGCGGTGGTCGTCACGGACTCCGCGCTGACGCGCCGCATCGAGGGGCCGGTGTTCGCGATCCATCAAACGGACGCCGTGCTCGACGCAATGGACGACTGGAACAAGTCGACACATGGGCGCTCGGGGCTGATCGAACGCGTGAAGGCATCGGCGGTCGACGAGGCGTCTGCCGAAGCGCAACTGATCGAGTTCCTCTCGCAGTACGTGCCGCCCAACAAGTCGCCGATGTGCGGCAATTCGATCTGTCAGGATCGCCGTTTCATGGCGCGTTACATGCCCAGGCTCGAGGCGTTCTTTCACTACCGGAACCTGGATGTCAGCACGCTCAAGGAACTGTGCCGCCGCTGGGAACCCACGGTCTACAAGGGCTTCACCAAGCGCGCCGCCCACACGGCGATGGCCGACATTCACGAGTCGATCGACGAACTGGTGTACTACCGCGAGCATTTCCTGAAGACGACCGTACCCGGCGCGCCCGAGGCGGCCGCGCCCACTTCGGCCTGATCTTCCCCACAGACGCTTCACAACGCCAGCCATATCGCTGGCGTTGTGCTTTGGATTTTCGAACCGAATGGCCCGGAACGTCCTGTCGTCAGTCCATCAGGCGGGTTTCGGGGCGCGAATGGCGCTCTTGGGACGGAAGGCCTTGCAGACGGCGTCGTCGGTCTCGATGTAAGGTCCGCCGATCAGGTCGATGCAATACGGCACGGCGGCAAAAATGCCGGGCACGATCGACGTTCCGTCCATATCGCGCAACCCTTCGAGCGTTTCCTTGATCGACTTGGGCTGCCCGGGCAGGTTGATGATGAGCGCGGCACGCGCCGGGTTCTCGCGGATCACGGCGACCTGACGCGACAGGATGGCCGTCGGTACGAAGCGCAGGCTGATCTGACGCATCTGCTCTCCGAAGCCGGGCATCTCCTTCGTACCGGCCCGCAATGTGGCCTCCGGCGTGACGTCGCGTCGTGCAGGGCCTGTGCCGCCGGTGGTGAGCACCAGATCGCACTGCATCGTGTCGACCAGATCGATAAGCGTAGCGGTAATGCCGTCGGCATCGTCGGGAATCAGGCGAGTTTCCGCCACCCAGGGGGACCGGAGCGCGGCGCCAAGCCAGGCCTGGAGCGCCGGAATGCCCTGGTCGTCATAGGTACCCTGACTCGCTCGATCGCTGATCGAGACGAGGCCTACGCGAAGTTCGTCCGGATGGGAGCGGGCGACCATCAATCTTCCTCGCGCGTTGGGAATTCCGGCAGTTCGTTCTCGACGTCGTCTGAAGTTTCGGCGTGGGACGATCCGGTGCCCAGCAGATCCTTGAGCGCCTGGAACAGCTCGCGGAAGGCTTTGGGCGGCTTTTGCGCGGCCTGCTCACGGCGGGCATTGCGAATCAGTGTGCGCAGCTGCTGGGCATCGGCCTGCGGGTGCTGGGCGAGCAGCTCGGTGAGCGCCTCGTCCTTGGCCAGCAGGCGCTCGCGCCAGCGCTCGAGCGCATGCAGCTTGGCCGTTTCCGCCTTCGAGACGCCTTTGATGACGTCGAGGGCGCGGCGAATCGCTTCGACTTCCGACTCATGCAGCGTGCGCATTTGCTTGCCCACGTACTGCATCTGGCGGCGGCGGCCTTCGTGTGCGGTGATCTTGCGGCAGTCCTTGACGGCGCGTTCGAGGTTCTCGGGCATCGGCACGCGGGCGAGCGCGTCCTTGGCCAGATTGACCAGTTCTTCGCCAAGATCCTGCAAGGCATGCGACTCGCGCTTGCGTTGGGATTTGCTCGGGCCTTCGTCGGGAAGCTCGGCGTGGGCGATTTGGTTAAAGCGTTGAGTGTGCGTCATGAGCGCTATTGTAGCGCGGCGCGCGGCGTCCAAATAGTTGCCGTGCCGACGCACGGCGGCGGGGAAGTCGCGCTAAGATGGCGGTTCCTATTCAGCCACTGACCGAATCGCGCCGATGTCCCAAGCGACCCAGCATTTCACGCATACCCAGGATCAACTCAAGGAAATTGTCAGCGACGTACTGCAATACGCCCGTTCGCTCGGCGCCACCGATGCCGCGGCTGAGATCTCCGAGGGCGACGGCTTGTCGGTCTCGGTGCGTCGCGGCAAGGTCGAGACCATTGAGCGCAATCGCGACAAGCTGGTGGGCGTGACGGTATTCATCGGTCAGCGCCGCGGCAATGCCAGCACGTCCGACTTCTCGCGCAAGGCGCTGCACGACACGGTCGATGCGGCCTATAACATTGCCCGCTTTACGGCCGAAGACGACTGCGCCGGGCTTGCCGAGTCCGAACTGCTGGAGATGCATCCGCAGGACCTGTCGTTGTTTCACCCGTGGCGCATTTCGGCCGACGACGCGGTCGAATTGGCGCGTCGCGCCGAGACGGCGGCATTCGAGGTGAGTCCGCTCATCCGAAATTCCGAAGGCGCGGGCGTGTCGGCCCAGCACTCGCAATTCATGCTGGGGACGACTCGCGGCTTCCTGTCGGGATATCCGTATTCGCGACACTATCTTTCGGTCTCGCCGATTGCCGGATCTGGCCGCCATATGCAGCGCGACGATTGGTATTCGTCCAAGCGCGCCGCCGAAGACCTGGCCTCGCCCGAAACGGTCGGCCGCTACGCCGCCGAGCGCGCGCTGGCCCGCCTGCACGCGCGCAAGCTGTCCACGCGCAAGTGCGCCGTGCTGTTCGAGGCACCGCTCGCCGCCGGTCTGCTGGGGGCGTTCGTGCAGGGTGTGAGCGGTGGCGCACTGTATCGCAAGGCCACGTTCCTCGTTGACACCCTCGGCAAGCCGGTGTTTGCCGATCATGTCGGCATTTACGAGGATCCGCACGTGCCGCGCGCCATGGGCAGCGCCCCGTACGACGAAGAAGGCGTGAGAACGCGCGCCCGTGACGTGGTGAGCGATGGCGTGGTGCAGGGCTACTTCCTGTCGACCTATTCGGCCCGAAAGCTCGGCATGCAGACGACCGGCAACGCGGGCGGCTCGCACAACCTGCGCATGTACAGCAAGCTCACCGCACCGACGGACGACTTTCGAGCGATGCTGCGCAAGCTCGGCACCGGCCTGCTCGTGACCGAACTGATGGGGCAGGGCGTGAACTATGTGACGGGCGATTATTCGCGCGGCGCCTCGGGCTTCTGGGTGGAGAACGGCGAAATTCAGTATCCGGTCGAGGAGATCACGCTGGCCGGCAACCTGAACGACATGTTCCGCCAGATCGTCGCGATTGGGGCCGATGCCCTGGTGCGCGGTACCAAGGAGGTCGGGTCAATCCTGATTGAACAAATGACCATCGCCGGTCATTGATGCTGCGAATCGCCGTTGCGGCGCCATAAACGCGTTGCATTTGTGCGCCGCAACGGGGCAAAACCCCATTTGCCGTGTCCGGTAAAGGTAGTTTGCGTTATGCTTAGGGGTTTTCTTAAGCCGTGGCTTAAGAACAGACGCGGTAGTTAGGGTAATGGGCGCGCTCATAAGGCGCGCCTTCTCATAACTAGAGACCAGGAATCGGAGGAAGAAGACTCATGAAAAGCACCATGACCAAGTTGCTGAGCGCGCTTGTCGCTACTGGGATGGTGGCTGCGGCCCACGCAGCCGATCTGAAGATCGGCGTGGCCGAGGCACTGTCGGGCGGTGCGGCGCAATATGGCGCCGCCATCAAGAACGGTTTCCAGCTCGCGGCGGACGAAATCAACGCCGCCGGCGGCATCAACGGCAACAAGCTCGTACTGCAGGTCGAAGACGAGCAGGGCAAGAAAGAAGAGGCGATCAACGTCTTCAAGAAGCTGATCTTCCAGGACAAGGTGCTGATGGTTTTCGGCCCGACGTTGTCGAACTCGGCGCAGGCGGCCGATCCGATCGCGCAAGCGGCCAAGACCGTGGCGTTCGGCACGTCGAATACGGCTGACGGCATTACGTCCATCGGCGACTACATCTTCCGCAACTCCGTGACGGAAGCCGACGTGCTGCCCGAGACCATCAAGGTCGCGACCAAGCACACGGGCATCAAGAAAGTCGCGGTGCTGTATGGCAACGACGACGTGTTCACCAAGAGCGGCTACGACAACTTCAAGAAGGCGCTGGCCGATCTGAAGATCCCGGTCACGACGACCGAGACGTTTGCCAAGGGTGACGTGGACTTCAAGGCACAGCTCACGAAGATCAAGGCGAGCAACCCGGACGCCATCGTGCTGTCGGCACTGATCGCCGAAGGCGCGCCGATCATGGTGCAGGCCCGTCAGTTGGGCATCAACGTGCCGTTCATCGGCGGTAACGGCATGAACTCGGTCAAGGTGTTCGATCTGGCCAAGGGCAGCTCGGATGGCCTGTGGGTGGGGAGCCCGTGGTCGATCGAGAACAGCACGCCGGCCAACACGAAGTTCATCAGCGCCTACAAGGCGAAGTACAACGTGGCCCCGGACCAGTTCGCGGCGCAAGCCTATGACGCGATGTATATCGCGGCGGGCGCAATCAAGAGCGTGAAGATCTCGGGCAACCTGGATGCCGACCGCAAGGCGCTGCGCGACGCGCTGCCGAAGGTCACACACGACGGCGCTACGGGCAAGTTTGCGTTCCGTCAGGCCATGGGCAAGAACGGCAAGCCGGCCGGCTACGATGCACAACAGGCGCCTATCGTCAGCGTGACGAAGGGTACCAAGTACGTCATCGAGAAGTAAGCAGCCCGGCAGTACTTGAAGAAGTCCGCATGGGCGTAGAGCTGAAAGGCGCTACGCCCATCGGCGTTTCTGGCGCACGCCGTACCCCCGTGCGGCGCGTGTCCCCGTCCCTCAGGCTGGAATAGACACCATGCTGGAACAGCAACTCGTCAACGCACTCTCCCTAGGGTGCGTGTACGCCTTGTTCGCGCTCGGGTTCACCCTCGTGTTCGGCATCCTCGGCGTTATCAATCTCTCGCACGGCGCGGTCTTCATGGTCGGCGCCTATGCGGCGCTGCAAGCCGTCGTGCGTCTTCATCTGCCGCTGTGGGCGGCTATCGTCACGGCGGTCGTGGTGGCTGGCCTGGTCGGCCTGCTCATCGACGTGCTGGTGCTCAAACCGCTGCGCAAACGCGGTGCGCCTCACCTGATTCCGATGATTGCCACCATTGGCGTGGGCATTCTGCTCAACAACGGTGTGCAAGGTATTTTCGGCGCGGAGAACCTGCGATTCCCGTACGAACTCGTGCCGCAGGACACCCTGACGGTGGCCGGCGTGCACATGACGGTACTGGAACTCGCGATCATCTTCATCTCGTTTGCGCTCATGGCCGTGCTCATTGCCACGATCAAGAAGACGCAACTCGGGCGCGCGCTGCGCGCCATTGCCGAGTCGCCGAAGGCAGCCTACCTGCTCGGGATCAACGTCGAGGGCCTGTTCCTGGCCACGTCGTTTGCCGCGGCGGGGCTGGGCGGCATGGCGGGGGTGCTGATCGGGCTTTACTCCAACGCCGTCTTCCCACTGATGGGGCAGCCGATGCTGCACAAGGGGATCGCGGTCATCATTCTCGGCGGCATGGGCGACATTCGCGGCGCGATGATCGGCGGCCTCTTCCTCGGCTTCGCGGAAGTGTTGTCGGTCGCGTATATCGGCTCGAACATGCGCGACGCCGTGGCATTCGGCCTGTTGTTCCTGATCCTGCTGGTGCGTCCGCAGGGATTGTTCGGCAAAGTGCTCGAACGCAAAGCGTAATCACGGGGGCGCAATGGACTGGTTTAACAATTTCTGGGCGGTTTATAGCAATCTGGTGCTGACATTCGGCACCAATGCGCTGCTGGCCCTGTCGATTTACCTCACGCTCTCGTGCGGCATGCTGGCCATGGCCAATGCCGCGTTCATGGGCATCGGTGCGTACACGGCGGCGTTGCTCACGATGAACTACGACACGCCGTTTGCGGTGTCGTTGGCAGGTGGCATGGCAGCGCCGGCGCTCATCGCGTTCATCATCGGCAAGCCGACGCTGCGTCTGTCGGGCGTGTATCTCGCGATGGCGACGCTGGGCTTCGGCGAAGTTGTGCGTGTGCTGACGCTCAACGCCGAGGGTCTGACCGGCGGTGCGCTGGGCCTGAACGGCATTCCTCAACTCACGCAGTGGTGGCACGTGGCGGGGGCCGTGGTGATCTCGCTCGCCGTGTTGTGGCGCCTGCGCCGCTCCAAAGTGGGCCGTGCCTTCGAAGCCATCAAGGAAGACGAGACGGCGGCGGGCCTCATGGGCATCAACGTCACGGGCTACAAGATGCTGGCGTTCGTGCTGGGGGCGGTGCTCGCCGGGCTGGCCGGGGCACTCAATGCGCATCTGACGTTCTTCATCGGACCGAACGAATTCGGCTTCGACCGTGGCGTGGAGATTCTCACCATGGCGATTCTTGGTGGTATCAACGGGCTCGTGGGGCCGGTGCTCGGCAGCACGATTCTTACGCTGCTGCCCGAATTGCTGCGCGCGTTCGACGCCTTCCGTCTGGTGGTCAACGGCCTGATTCTGGTGCTGATCGTGCTGTTCCTGCCCAAGGGCATTTGGGATCCGGTGCGTTTTCGCCGTTGGTTCCGTGCCGGCAAGACGCGCTCGGCCTCTTCCACGTAAGCGGACGAGGGATACGACATGCTCAAGCTTTCCAATATTTCCAAACGATTCGGTGGCCTGCACGTTCTCCAGGACGTGAACATCGAGGTGCCGCAAGGCACGATCTTCGGCCTGATCGGCCCGAACGGGGCGGGTAAGACGACCGTCTTCAATCTGATCACCGGACTGTTGCAGCCCACGGGCGGCAGCATTACGTTCGACGGCGAGAGTCTCGTGGGGCAGAAGCCGCACAAGATTACGCAGCGCGGCATTGCCCGCACGTTCCAGAACATTCGTGTGTTCAAGGAGATGACGCTGATCGAGAACGTGGTGGTCGGCATGCACCGGCATCTCTCGTATGGCCCGGCGGGCCTGCTGTTCTCGCTGCCAGGGTATCGAGAGATGGAGAAGCGCTCGCGCGAACGCGCGCATGAGTTGCTCTCTTGGGTCAAGCTCGATCACAAGGCGCATGACATCGCCGACAACCTGTCTTATGGCGATCAGCGCAAGCTCGAACTGGCCCGGGCCCTGGCGACCGAGCCCAAGCTGTTGCTGCTCGACGAGCCGGTGGCCGGCATGAACACGGGCGAGAAGGTCGATCTCATGAGCGAGATCGAGAACATCAAGGCGCGCGGTTACACGATCTTCATGATCGAGCACGACATGCGTTTTGTGATGGGCTTGTGCGAGCGCATCGCCGTGCTGAACTTCGGACGCATCATCGCCGAAGGCAGTCCGGACGAGATCAAGCACAACCCGCAGGTCATCGAGGCCTATCTCGGCCGCGATGACGATGACGACGATGCGGCTGCCCTCGCGGCCGGCGCGGAGGACAAGGCATGAGCGCGCTGCTCGAAGTGAAGGGCCTGAAGGTGGCCTATGGGCATATCGAGGCCGTGAAGGGCGTCGATTTTTCGTTGCGCGAGCATGAGATCACCTCGCTCGTTGGCGCCAATGGCGCGGGTAAGTCCACGACGCTGCTCGCCTTGTCGGGGCTCATCAAGAAGCAGGCGGGCACGATTCTCTTCGAAGGCGAGGATGTCGGCGGTCTGGCACCGAACAAGATCGTGCAGCGCGGGCTGGTGCAGGTGGCCGAGGGGCGTGCCACGCTCACGACGATGTCCGTGCGCGAGAACCTGGAGCTTGGCGCTTACACGCGTCGCGACAAGCAGAACGTGAAGGCGGATCTGGACAAGGTGCTGGGGCGTTTCCCACGGCTTGCCGAGCGTATCGAGCAGATGGCCGGTAACTTGTCGGGGGGCGAACAGCAGATGTTGGCGATTGGTCGTGCGTTGATGGCGCGGCCGCGTCTGTTGCTGCTCGATGAACCGTCGATGGGTCTCGCGCCGATCATCGTGCAGGGCATCTTCAGCACCCTCAAGGAAATCAACGCTGAGGGGCTGACCATCTTCCTGGTCGAGCAGAACGTGCGCCAGGCGCTGAAGATTGCGCAACACGGCTACGTGCTCGAGACCGGCAAGGTGGTGCTCGAAGACACGGGGCGCAATCTGCTGGGCAATCCCCGTGTGCTCGAAGCGTATCTGGGCGGTTGAGGTTCGGCCGTGGAGCGGGGGGGGGCGTGGGTGCCGCCCCGATCCGGCTGGAGTGCGGTGTAAGACGGACGGTTGAGCACACCCGTTGGCAGACATGCGGAATTGGTGCATGCTGCGGCTAACCGGTCGTGGGCGGGGGAGATGTGTGCTCAACGCCATGAGTCGTTGGGCCGGCATCGGACACCGAAAATCAAAGGGTATCGTATGGACGCCTTTCTGATGGAGCGTGCAACGCCTGGTCAGCGGGCTTTTGCAGGCTGTCTGGCGATTGTCATTCTCGCTGCCCTGATACTGGCGGCGCCGCAGGCGAGCGCTGCACTCCCGGCGGTTGCGGCTTTCCTGCCCATGTGCGGCCTGACGGTCTTCACGACGGCGACGATCGCGTCGTTCCTGTTGGCGGCACAGTTTCGGGTGAGTCGGCTGCCGGTGTTCGGGCTGCTGTCCGGTGCTTATGCCTTTACGGCATTGACCGTCGCGATGCAACTGCTGACGTTCCCCGGCCTTTTCGCGCCGCACGGGCTGCTCGGGGCGCTCCCGACGACATCCGGCTGGATCTGGGTCATCTGGCATGCGGGGTTCCCCACCCTCGTGCTCATCGCCATGATGGAGCGACGCCGCTTCACCCCGCAGTCCGTGACGCAGTTGCCGCCTGCCGATCGTGCGATGTGGCTGTTCATTGGTCTGCCAATTGGCGTGGGGGTGCTGCTTTGCCTGACGGTGTTGGCCGTGCCGCTGCCGCCCGCGTTGTCACCGGCGAGCGTGCCGGGTGAATTGTCCGTCGGCGGGACCGGCATCGTACTGCTCTTATTGAACCTCGTGGCGCTGAGCGCGGTGCTGGCGATCGGTCGTCTGCGCACGGTGCTCGACGTGTGGGTGGCGCTTGCCATTCTTGCGTGTGTGACGGATACGGTGCTTAGTCTGATAAGCACCGTACGATTCACGCTGGGGTGGTACCTGGCGCGGCTGTTCAGCATGTCGGCGCCGGGGTTGCTTGTCTGCGTGCTGGTGTGGGAAATCACGCGGCTATACCGCGAGCTGTCGCGCGCGCATCTGCGTCTGATCGAATACTCCAACCGCGATGCGCTCACCGGCATCTTCAACCGCCGCTACTTCAACGATCGGTTCCCGAGCGACTTCGATCAGGTCCGCCGCTCGGGCCATCCGTTATCGTTGCTGATGGTCGACGTCGATCACTTCAAGCGCTACAACGACGCCTATGGGCATCCGCTTGGCGACGAATGCCTGGCACATGTGGCGCTCGCCATCATGCGCGCGACGCATCGACCGACGGATCTCGTGGCGCGATACGGCGGCGAGGAATTCGTGGTCGTCCTGCCGGAGACCGACGCGAACGGCGCCTGGTTCGTCGCGTCGCGCGTGACGGAATGCGTTCGGGCGCTGGCGAAACCGGGGCCTGGCGGACAGGGTTACGTGACGGTCAGCGTCGGCTGCGCAACGCATGTGCCGCAGCAGGGCGTCGCGAGCGATACGCCGGAGGGGCTGATCGCATTGGCGGACGACGCGTTATACGCTGCCAAGCGCCTTGGTCGTGACCGTGTACATGTCTCGGAGGGCGCGCCGATAAATGGCGGCGAGCGACCCGGCGCGCTCGCGCAGGCGCCGCGCGAAAACCTGAGCGCGTGAGTCGGAGGCAAAGTTCAAGGACGACGTCCGCACGCGCCCCATCACATCAAATCCGTTCGTACGTCACAAACGCGTAGTCGAAGTCATTGGGCGCGGGCGAGTGATGGGTCTCGCGTGCGGCTTCGCGCCATTGGGCGGCAGGCAGATCCGGGAAATGCGCGTCGCCTTCGAACGCCTTGGCGATCTCCGTGACGATCACCTTGTCCGCGCTTGCCAGCGCCTCCGCGTACAACTGCGCCCCGCCAATCAGGCAGATTTCCTCGACACCCACGCACAGCCGCATCGCGTCGACGAGCGACCCGGCCACGTCGCAGCCATCGATCTTCAAATCGGGATTGCGTGACACCACAATATTGCGCCGACCCGGCAACGGACGACCGATCGAATCGAACGTCTTGCGTCCCATCACGATTGGCTTGCCCAGCGTCGCGCGCTTGAAATGAGCAAGATCTTCCGGCAGACGCCACGGCAATTGATTGTCCCGCCCGATCACGCCATTCTCGGCGCGTGCGACCACCAGCGTCAGTATCGTCATACGGCCACCGGCGCCTTGATATGCGGATGCGCTTCGTATCCCGTGATATGGAAGTCTTCGAAACGGTAATCGAAGATCGAATCGGGCTTGCGCGAGATCTCGAGCGTCGGCAGCGCCAACGGCTCGCGCGCAAGCTGCGTGCGAACCTGCTCGAGATGGTTGTTGTACAGATGGCAGTCGCCGCCCGTCCAGACGAAATCCCCCACCTCGAGCCCGGTCTGCTGCGCCATCATGTGCGTGAGCATCGCGTAGCTCGCGATGTTGAACGGCACACCCAGGAAAATATCCGCGCTGCGCTGGTAGAGCTGGCACGATAACTTGCCGTCGGCCACATAGAACTGGAAGAACGCATGACACGGCGGCAGCGCCATGCGCGGAATCTCTCCGACATTCCAGGCGGACACGATCAGACGGCGCGAGTCGGGCGTCGTGCGGATTTGCTCGACGAGCTGTGTGATCTGGTCGATATGGCCGCCATCGGGCGTCGGCCACGAGCGCCACTGTGCGCCGTAGACAGGGCCGAGCTCACCCTCGGCATCGGCCCATTCGTTCCAGATGGACACGCCGTTTTCCTGCAGATAGCGCACGTTGGTGCTGCCCTGCAGGAACCACAGGAGTTCGTGCACGATGGACTTGATGTGCACTTTCTTGGTGGTGACGAGCGGGAAACCTTCCTGCAGGTCGAAGCGCATCTGGTAGCCGAACACCGAGCGCGTGCCCGTGCCGGTTCGGTCGGTCTTGTCTGTGCCATGTTCAAGTACATGGCGCATGAAGTCTAGGTACTGTTTCATAGGCCCATCCGTTTTGCCGGATTTTACCAGCCTCCGGGGAACGCCGTGCTGCGCGAGGGGCAGACGTCGGCGACACTCGCCGCGAAAACCACCGGATGCTCGACTGTCAGGCGTACGCCCACGCGCTCGCCCGCCTCGTGGGCCAGTTCACTATCCACGCGAGCGATCACTTCGCGACCCGACGCCAGACGAAGCGTGTAAAGCTGATCGGCCCCGCGAAACGCACGCCGTACCAGCGTCGCTTCGAATGGGCTCGCCGGGTCGTGGGCAATGTCATCTGCGCGCAGCAAAACGTCGACGCTCACGGGATACGTGTCCCTGGCGGCGCTGCGCAGCAGCTTGTCGGCCAGCATGGGCGAGACGGCCAGTTCCCCAAGTTCGAGCGAGATGCCGCCACCGTTGGCATTGCCCCGGAAGGTGCCGGGTATCAACGCGCCGCGTCCGATGAAATCCGCCACCACGCGATTGGCGGGCATGCGCCACAACTCGTGCGCGGGCGACCACTGAGCGATGGCCCCCGCATGCATGACCCCGATGCGATCGGCCATTGCGAACGCTTCATGCTGGTCGTGGGTGACAAGGATCGCCGTCGCGCCGCTCGCCTGGATGATCTCCCGCACCTCGACCGCCAGACGCTCGCGCAAATCGAGATCGAGGTTCGAGAACGGTTCGTCGAGCAACAGCAGTGCCGGGGCGGGGGCCAGGGCGCGCGCGAGCGCTACGCGTTGCTGCTGTCCGCCAGAGAGTTCGTGAGGGTACTTCTTCAACGCCCCCGCCAGCCCCACGCGCTCGGCGAGCCCCTCCACCCGCGCCTGACGCTCGCCCCGCGCCATGCGCCCGATGCCGAAGCCGATGTTGCGCGCAACGTCCAGATGGGGGAACAGCGCGTAGTCCTGGAACACAACACCGACGTGGCGACGCTCCGGCGGCTCGCTGAACTGCGCGTTGGCGACTTCGTGACCATCGAGCACGATGCGCCCGCCCGCCAACGGCTCGAACCCGCACACGGCGCGCAGCACCGTCGTCTTGCCGCAGCCGGACGGGCCGAGCAGACAGCCGATCTCGCCACGCGCCAGCGACAGCGACAAGTCGCATACCGCGGTGTGGACGTGGCCGGCAGTCTCGTAATTTACACAGAGATGGTCGAGCAGCAGGTAGGGCAGGGGCATCGGCGTGGATAAGTGTGAGTCGACGCAAGCACGTCAACGAAGCGTAGTCATGGAAACGAGCCGACGCGAATCGACACGAATGCCCGCAAGGTGGCATTTTCGCGGGAGGCCGGGCACTTTCTGCGGCCGTGCGCGTCAGAGTCGCAATCGCGAATGCGTATAATTTACAACGCTTTAGACCGGCAAGTGCCTACCGGTTCCCCGAAGTCACGCGACGGGCAACGGCTGTGCGCCGTCGCCCGGGGGTTTTCCCGCCGCTCGCTCGTCCGCCCCATTTCCGCTACCCGTTACCATTTGCCGATGTCATCGACGCCCCCGTCCCGCGCCGCCGCCGATTCTGCCGTCATCGATCCCGTTTTGGCCGAGCGTTCGCCTCCCGTCGCCCGCCGCAGGCGCGCTGGCCGTCTTTCCGGCGCCTGGGCGTGGCGGCTGGTCGCATCGGTTCCCGCACTGGTTGTGCTCGTGCCGATGTTCGGCATCGTGGCGGCGCTTGGCGCGGGCGACGCGGATACGCATGCCGTGCTGGCGCATATGCTCGATACGGTGCTGCCCGAGTACCTGCTCAACTCGCTTCGTATCTCGGTGGCCGTGAGCGCCGGCGTGCTGGTGATGGGCGTGGCCAGCGCATGGCTGGTCGTGCACTGCGCCTTTCCCGGGCGCCGTGTGCTGGAGTGGGCACTGATTCTGCCGCTGGCGATGCCCGCTTACGTTACCGCTTACGCCTATACCGATTTCCTGCAGTTCGCCGGGCCGGTGCAGAGCGCGTTGCGCACGCTGCTCGCGGTCGAACGTCTCGCCGGCTTCCCTGAAGTTCGCAGCTGGTACGGCGCTGCCTGGGTCTTCGCGGGCGCCTTCTATCCCTATGTCTATCTGCTGGCGCGAGCGGCCTTTCTGGAACACAGCCAACGGTACCTCGAAGCCGCACGCACGTTGGGGTGTACGCCTGCGCAGGGGTTTTGGCGCGTGGCGTTACCGCTGGCGCGACCGGCCTTGGTCGCGGGGCTGGCGCTGGTGCTGATGGAGACACTCGCCGATTACGGCGCGGTGGCCTACTTCGGCGTGCCGACGCTCACGACCGGCATCTATCGCGCGTGGTTGTCGATGGGCGATCGGGTGGCGGCCGCGCAACTCTCCGCCTGTCTGCTGTTCGCCGTCCTCGTCCTGCTGATCGCGGAAGCGCGCAGCCGGACGCGCCTTCGGTTCTATGGGGCGCCGGGGCGGGCGCCGTCGACGTCGCGGCGTGCGCGCTTGTCAGGGGCGCGCGCCGCCCTGGCAACCCTCGCGTGCGCACTGCCGCTCATCATCGGCTTCGTGCTGCCCGTGCTCATCATGCTGCGGCTGGCGGGCGCCGAGCTCGATCAGGTGCCTTGGCATCGGTACGGCGAGTGGGTCTTCAATACGGTGCGCCTCGCGGCGCTGGCGGCGCTCGTTGCCAGCGTCTTCGCCGTGGTGCTCGGGTACGCACAGCGACTGGCCCCGGGACGCGTTACGCGTATCGCCATCCGGCTCGTGGGCGTGGGTTACGCCATCCCGGGCGCGGTCATCGCGCTGGGCATTCTCGCGCCGGTGCTCCGACTCGACACGTGGCTGGGTCATGTGTTCGGCGCCGACGGACTGGTGCTTGCAGGCACTAGCGGCGTGTTGATCTATGCCTATCTCGTGCGATTCCTGCCGGCGGCGCTGCAGAGCGTGGACGCCGGCTTCGCCCGCATCCCGCCAAATCTTGATGCCAGCGCCCGCAGCCTCGGCGTGGGCGGCTGGGCGATGCTACGCCGGGTGCATCTGCCGCTGCTGCGCGGCAGCGTGTTGACGGCCGCGCTGCTGGTGTTCGTCGACGTGATGAAGGAGCTCCCCGCCACGCTCGCGCTGCGGCCGTTCAACATGGACACGCTGGCGGTCGTTGCCAGTCATCTGGCCGCCGACGAACGCCTCGCCGAGGCGGCCGTGCCGGCATTGACGCTTGTGCTGGTGGGCCTGTTACCGGTGCTGGTGCTGGCGCGCGCCATCGCGAAGCGCGCCTGAATGGATGGGGTGGCGGCATCGAGGCCGCGCGCGACTTGTGGCGGGAACCCCGATCGAATTCCCGTTTGAAACGTTTCCTGGTTGCCGCGCCGATAGCGCCGCACTATAGTCAAAGCAGGCCCGGCAACGATGCCGGGATGATCGAGCGTCAACAAAATGATTGCGATCGTCATTTGCAAATGTTGGCTGTTCATGGCCTTGGCGTCGGTACCGCCACCTGAGGCACCGCTGAACACGGCAGACGGCGGCTGGAGCGCCGTGCTGCTGGCGGGAGCGATGCGCTAGCGGGTGTCCCGGGAGGGACCGGCACCGACACTTCGAGACGGATGCGCGACGTCCGATGGGAACGTGTATTCCCGGGGCTTGACGTCGGGTTCGCCGCCTCCCGCGCTTGACGAGTCGCTTCCCCCTGAGTCGACTCGCCGCTTCCCCGAATGTCGTAGTCGTTTGCCGTCGTTCAGCAGGGGGCCTGTCGCACGTTGGCGCTTCGCGGGTGCTTTGCTGTGTCGTCGGGGGCGGTCGACAGTGGCGTTTTCGCCACATGCGCCGCAAAATCGCTGTCAATGCAGTGCCTTTGGGAGACCAGGCATGACGCTATGGCGGATCGATCTAGTCTCGTTGCGACTGTTCGTCGCCGTTTGCGAAGAAAGCAGCATTGCACGGGCGGCCGAGCGCGAATTCATCGCGCCCTCTGCCGTCAGCAAACGGATCAACGACCTGGAGTCCCTGGTCGGTTCGGCGTTGCTCCAACGTCATAAGTGGGGTGTGCGGGCGACCCCGGCAGGCGAGGCCCTCCTGCACCACGCGCGCAATGTGTTGCGCAGCCTCGAGAAGATGCAGGGCGATCTGTCCGAGTACACCAGCGGTGTGCGCGGCCATATTCGCATCTTCGCCAACGTTTCCTCGATCGTCGAAACCCTTCCCGATGAGCTCGGCGCGTTCCTGCGTCGCCACGACGGCGTGAAGGTCGACCTGGAAGATCACACCAGCGCACAGGTCGTGCGCGGGGTGGCGGACGGGGCCACCGACATCGGCATTTGCTGGGACGCCGTGGATACCCGCGATGTCGAGGTCTTCCCCTATCGCAACGACCAGATCGTGACCGTACTGCACCGCGACCACGCGCTGGCCGGCCGCGAACAGGTCGCCTTCGTCGACACGCTCGATTTCGACCACATCGGCGTGCATCCGGACAGCGCCATGTACACCGTGCTGCGGCGCGTGGCGGCCGAGCAGGGCAAGACGGTCAAATTCCGCATCCATGTGTCGACGTTCGAGGCGGTGTGCCGCATGGTGCGCGCCAACCTCGGGCTGGCCGTGGTGCCGCGCGAGGCCGTCGGCAGTTACTCGCAAGCGACTGACGGGGAGGCGCTGCGCATCGTGCCGCTGACCGATCCGTGGGCGCTGCGCCGGCTGATCGTGTGCGTGCGACGCTATGACGCCTTGCCCGTCGCCTCGCGCATGCTCGTCGATCACCTGTGCGCTCGCAACATTGCGTAAAGCATAGGAACGCCAAAGGTTCGCCCCAGGGCGGCAAGCGTCGCGAACGGCGATGTCTGGCATGCCGAAACACAACTTGTCGGCGCTTCGGGGGCAGCGGATGCTCTCAGAGCCGATAGCGATTCCGGCCGACGAGCCGGAGCGCGCCGATTTCCCGCATAGGGCGGGAGGAGACACGCGATGACATATACCGAAGCGCGCCGCGTGCGCGTTGCCGTAGGACGTTGGGCTCTCGTCTTCTCGCTGGTGGCGTCAGGCCTCGCAGCATTGGGGCTGAGCACTGGGGCCTGCGCCGCGCCCGCACAGGCGCTCGAAAAGCCGAAGCTCACGATCGCCGTGGGCGGCAAGCCCGGCCTCTACTATCTGCCGTTGACCATCGCTGAACAACTCGGGTACTTCAAGGACGAAGGGCTCGACGTCACCATCGACGACTTCGCCGGCGGCTCCAAAGCCTTGCAGGCGGTCGTCGGCGGTAGCGCCGACGTGGGCGCCGGGGCTTTCGAGCATACCTTGCTCATGCAGACCAAGGGATTGACCTATCAAGCGTTCGTGGTGCTCGGCGCGGCCCCCCAACTGGTGCTCGGCGTGGTCAAGGCCAAGGCCGCGGAGGTGAAATCGGTCAAGGACCTGAAGGGAATGCGCATCGGCGTGAGCGCGCCGGGGTCGAGCACGCATATGCTGGTCAACGTGGCGCTCGCGAAAGCCGGGCTCAAACCGAGCGACGTGTCCATCGTGGGCGTCGGCAGCAATGCGACGGTCGTCGCCGCCGCACGTGGCGGGCAGGTCGACGCCGTCTCCAACGTCGATCCGATGATGACGCTGCTGCAGTCGTCGGGCGACATCAAGGTACTCGTCGACACGCGTACGCAGGCGGGCACCCGCGCCATGTTTGGCGGGCCGATGCCGGCGGCCGTGATGTACGCGCCGCAGAGCTTCATCGAGAAGAATCCGCGCACCGTGCAGGCCGTCGCGAACGCCATCGTGCGGGCAGACAAATGGCTTCAGCACGCCACCGCCGCAGAATTGATCAAGACCGTGCCGGAGTCCTATCTGCTGGGCAACAAGGCACTTTACCTGGAAGCGTTCGCCAACTGCCGCGAGGCGTTCTCGCCAGACGGCATGATGCCCGCCGGCGGTCCGGCCACGGCGCTCAAGGCGCTCGCGTCGTTCACGCCCGAGGTCAAGCCGTCGCAGATCCGGCTCGGCGATACGTGGACCAACGTTTTTGCGACACAGGCCAATCGACAGTATCCCTGAGGGTGTCCAGACGAACGCGCGCCTGGATGTCGTGACCTCACGTTTCGTCCCGCGGCCGCCCGCGGACTCGGTACGGAACGTGCGATCAAAACGGGTGAACCCCTTGGGGAACATTCGAGGAGCGATCTCATGCAAGCCACTGTGCAACTCCACGGACGTGTGCTGTGGTTGAGCGACCGGGCCGATGTCATGGCCCGGCAACTGGCGGGCGAATCGTTGACGCGCACCGAAGCCGGGCCGTTGCGCGACCAGATTTCCACCGACGAGATGACGCCCGCATGGGCGTGTCTGGCGTTCGATGAGACGCTCGGCGACTACGTCTATGTCGGATTGCGATGCAGTGCGGACGCAACGAATCCGGCCGGCGTGTTTCCCGTTAGGCAGAAGGCGGTGCGCGAAGGCGGCTTCGCGTTGTCGGTCGCCGGAATGCGCCGTGGCAAGGGGTCGTCGCGCGAGGCGAGTCCGTTCGCCGAATGGTGCGCGGGCATCCGGATCGTAATCGCCGAGAGTTTCGAGCGCATTTATGCGCAGAACTGCCAGAACCTCGGGCTGTTGATGTCGACCGACTTGGCGCTCGCGGAGCGGCTGCAAGCGGGGGAGACGGTCGCCATCGACGCCTTTCTCGAAGACTGCGATCCATTGGGCGAGGAGATCGTGCGCAGCGGGGGATTGTTCGGTTACACGCGGCGCCGGCTGGCGGGAGACGTCGTGGCGCCGCGGCCCGCCCATGCGCCGGGACCGATGACCTACGGCGAGAAGATCATTGCCAGGGCGCTCGGCGTGCCTCGTGTGCGCGCAGGCGACGCCGTGTTCGTCCCCGCCGACTGGCGTTTTTCCCACGAATACGTGACGCCGATGGCCGTGAGCTTCCTGCGTCACGCCTTCGGCGACGCGGTGCCGGCGCTGCACGACCCGGCGTCGATGCTGTGCTTTGAGGATCACCTGACCCATCTCGACACGGTGTCCGTCGGCAGTGGCGGGGGGGCCCCCC
>NZ_KB290546.1:56768-63028 GCF_000282835.1 Pandoraea sp. B-6
CTGGTGGATGCGGCGCTGCGTCTGGGTTCGGCCCAGCGCGAGTTCTGCGCGCAGCACGATCTGCGTCTGCATGGACGCGCGGCGGGCGGTGGCTCGGAAGGCATCTGCCATGCCTTGATGCTCGAGCGCTACGCGCTGCCGGGGCAGGTCATCGTTGGCACCGATTCGCATACGCCGCATTGCGGCGCGGTCGGTGCGTTTGCGTTCGGCGTGGGCGCCACGGAGATGGCGAACGCCTGGTTGACGGGCGACGCGCGACTGGCGGTGCCGGGCACCTGTCTCGTGCATCTGCGCTCGCGCTTGCCGGCGGGCGTGGGGGCGAAGGATCTCGCGCTGCACCTGCTGCATCTCCCGTACATCCGCGACGGCCGTGCCATCGGTCAGATCATCGAATTTTCCGGCGAGGCGGTGGCCCACCTGTCGACCGACGAGCGGGCGACGCTGACCAACATGGTGGCGGAAATCGGTGGACTGACCGGGCTCATCGTGCCCGATGCCGAGACCGTGAGATACCTGCGTGAACGGCGCGGCGTCGACGCGGCGTTGGCGCCGTGGATGACAAGCGATGCGCAGGCCGCTTACGCCCACGTCATCGAGATCGATTGCGCCCGACTCGGCGCGATGGTGGCGAGTCCCGGTGATCCGGGCAACGGCGTGGCGCTCACCCAGTTGTCGGCGGAGGTGCCGATCGATATCGCGTACGGGGGATCGTGTACGGGCAGCAAGCGCGAGGACCTGCGCGCATGCCACGAAGTGCTCGCATGGGGCCTGTCGCAAGGGCACAAGGTCGCCGATGGCGTGCGCTTCTACCTGCAGTACGGTAGCGAAGATGTCCGTGCGTGGTGCGAGGCGCAGGGCTACGCGGACGTGTTCGCGGCGGCCGGCGTCAAGGTGCTCGCGCCGGGGTGCGGGGCGTGTGTGAACGCTGGGCCGGGCGTATCGCGTGCGCCCGACGAGGTGGTCATCAGCGCGCAGAACCGAAATTTCCCGGGCCGTTCGGGACCCGGGCAGATGTGGCTGGGCAGCCCGGCCACCGTGGCCGCGAGTGCCTTGGCGGGGTACATCGTCGGCTTCGATCAATTACGACGCAACGGCTTCGCGGCGCCTGCCGCGCGCCTGCCGGATCGGCGGCGTGGCGACGCGTTGCGCGCGAGCTGAGGAGAATAGCCGATGCCGGACGTGTCCGCCGCAACGCCAATGCCGTTGAAAGGCATTCGGGTTGTGGAGTTTTCCCATATGGTCATGGGCCCCACCTGCGGCATGGTGCTAGGCGATCTCGGTGCCGACGTCATCAAGGTGGAACCGGTCGGCGGCGACCCCACGCGGTGCCTGCTGGGCACGGGCGCGGGCTTCTTCCGCGCGTTCAATCGCAACAAGCGCAGTCTTGCCGTGGATGTCACACGGCCGGAGGGGCGTGAGCTGATTCTGCGCCTGGTGAGCACGGCGGACGTGCTGACCGAGAACTTCAAGCCCGGGCGCATGCGCCAGTTCGGCCTGGATTATGCAACGCTATCACGCTTGAATCCGGCGCTTGTCTACGTCTCGCTCAAGGGGTTCCTGCCCGGTCCGTACGCCGCACGCACCGCGCTCGACGAAGTCGTGCAAATGATGGCGGGGCTCGCGTATATGACGGGACCGCCCGGTCAGCCGCTGCGTGCGGGGGCCTCGGTCAACGACATCATGGGTGGCGTGTTCGGCGCGCTCGCCGCGCTGGCCGCGCTATACGAGCGCAAGAGCACCGGGCGCGGACAGGAGGTGCAGGGGGCGCTGTTCGAGAACTGCGTGCTGCTGGCGGCGCAACACATGCAGCAGTTCGCGGTGACGGGCGTGGCGCCCGACCCGATGCCCGCCCGCTTGTCGGCCTGGGCGATTTACGATGTGTTTACGGCGCGCGACGGCGTGCAAATCTTCCTCGCGGTGGTGAGCGACACCCAGTGGCGCATCTTCTGCGACGTGTTCGGCCGGCAGGATCTGGCCGACGACGCGCGACTCGCGACGAACAACGATCGGGTGCTTGCCCGTGACTGGCTGCTGCCTTTGCTGCGCGAGATGATGTTGGGGTTCGATGCGAGTTATCTCGCGGCCGCGTTTGAGCGGCACGGTCTGCCGTTCGCGCCGATCGTCACACCCCAGGCGCTGTTCGACGACCCGCATTTGCGCGCGAGCGGCGGACTGGGCGATCTGGTGACCGAGCAAGGCGAGCACACGCAGGTGCCGCTGCTGCCGATCGCGATGGCGGGGCAGCGCTTGCCCGCGCGCCGGCCGTTGCCCGCGGCGGGCGAGCATACGTATGAAATCTTGCGGGATCTGGGGTATCTCGACGGCCAGATCGCGCGGCTGCTGACGGACGCGGTGGTGGCCGGTCCGCTGGGCGATGGTTCGGCGGGCGAGACACCGAGGCGCGGTGACGCCACCGGTCCCGTTTTACGGGAAGACGGCACGGATCGAGGCTGATTTCGGAAGTGTCTGAGTAAAGAAGGCGTGTCGTCCGCTTGCCCGCGGACAGTGCGGCGCGGTACGGTGTGGACATCCACCCTCATCCCTTGCTCGCTCGCCATGACCGAATCGCTCGATTTGCCTGAAAGCCCCGAAGCCCGTGAATCGTCTGTCGTCGCCGACGCACCGCTGGCCGGCGTCACGGTGCTGGATCTCACGCGCTTGCTGCCCGGTCCGCTCGCGGGACTGCGCCTCGCGGAACTGGGGGCGCATGTCGTCAAGATCGAAGACACCGGGGCCGGCGACTACGCCCGCGAGATGATGCTCAACGATGGCGAGGCGCCGCCAAGTGCATTCTGGCGTTTGCTCAATCGCGGCAAATCGGTCGAGCGACTCGATCTCAAACGCGATAGCGACCGCGCGGCGTTCCTCGACTGGGTCGTTCGCGCCGACGTGTTGCTGGAGGGATTTCGCCCAGGGGTGATGGCGCGGCTCGGTTTCGATTACGAGACGCTGGCGCGCCTCAGGCCGTCGTTGGTGATGGCATCGATCACCGGGTACGGACAGCATGGGCCGATGGCGCAGGCCGCCGGACACGACATCAATTACATCGGCTACGCGGGCGTGCTCGACCAACTGGGTGATTCAAACGACGCGCCGATCGTGCCGAATTTCCAGATTGGCGACCTGTACGGCGGCGGGCAGGCGGCGGTACAAGCCGTGCTGGCGGCGCTGGTCGCGGCGCAGCGCACCGGCCGCGGCCGGTGGCTGGACGTCTCGATGACCCACGAGGTGTTCCGCGCGAATCTCATTCCGGCCGTCGCTCTGCATCGGCAAGGGCATGCGCCGCGGGCGGGCGCGGACTTGCTCAACGGCGGCGTGCCTTGTTATCAGGTCTATCGCACGCGGGATGGACGTTACATGGCCGTGGGCGCGCTCGAACTCAAATTCTGGCAAACGTTGTGTGACGTGCTGGGGCGCAGCGAATGGAAAGCGCGGCATTGGTCGCTCGGACAGGCGATTGGCGGCGACGACGCACGTGCGCTTCAGGCTGAACTGGCGGCGGTATTCGCTAGCGCGTCGCAGGCCGACTGGACGTTGCGTTTTGCCGATGCCGACTGCTGCGTGACGCCAGTGCTTCGCCTGGAGGAGGCCGTGACGCACGCGCTCTTCGCGCAGGCGCGCGAGGCGTTGACACCCTGACGCCCTGACGCCGGGCGAGAGTGCGTTACCGAATGTCACAACTTTTCAGGAGATAACGACACGAAGTGTGGCCTTTGTTCGCGTAGAGTCATCGCTTGCCCACCCTGATACCGCCATGACACGACGGCTCGCCTTGCGCCAAGCACGAAACGGGATAGCCCATGCCGCGGGAGGGCGACTGACGGCGGTGGCTGTCATGGTTGCGGTAGTGATGGCGGCGATGTGTACGGGATGCGTCTCCTACCAAGACGCGCCCACCGATCATGGCAAAGTGCGCTCGACGGCAATGACGACCGCCGATCTCGCACAGACGGACATCAATCGCATGGCGACGCTGGGCATGCGGGCCAACCTCGAGGGCTTGTACCGGCTGGCCGACAAGCTCTACAAGCGCAACCCGCGCGAATGGCGCAAGGGCGGGGCAGCGACACAGACGCAGGCGATGACGCAATTGCGCGCGGCCATCGAAGGGCGACGAAGCCTGCCGGCGCTGCGGAATTTGCGCGACGTGAAGGCATTATCCCTCTCGCTCGACCCGGCCTTCAGTGGCGATCGCGTGGCCGCGTTCGTCTACAGTCTTTCTGACACGATTGTCGCGGCGCATGGCGGGACGACGGTCTTCTATCTGAGCGATGGCCTCGACGCACAGCGAATCTACAATGCGGCGCGCAACGTCGAGATCGCGGCGTGGCTGCTGTCGAGTCGTCACGACATGACAGGCAAGCCGCTGCTGCTGGCGAACGAACTCACCGACGTGCGCAACGTGAGCTTCGAACGGGAGTTTGGCAAGATCATCGGTCGGCTCGATCTGCTCGCCGAGATGCTCGACGAGAAGTATCGGCGCGCCGGCATCGGGTACGTCCAGAATGTGCTCGGCGCACAGTTCCTCCAGTTCCTGCCTGTGCGATGAGGCGCTGACGCAATGTCACGCGTCGGGCGCAAATGTGGTGTGAATGCTGTATATTTGCACAGTGTTTTCATTGCGAGCCATGTCCTCCTCTACGCGCAAGATCATTCACTGCGACGCCGATTGCTTCTACGCCTCTGTCGAGATGCGCGATGACCCGTCGTTGCGGGGAATTCCGCTGGCCGTCGGGGGCCAGCCCGATCAGCGAGGTGTGGTCGCAACGTGCAACTACGAGGCGCGCGCCTTCGGGGTGCGCTCGGCCATGCCCTCGGCACAGGCGCTCAAGCTCTGTCCCGAGTTGCGCATCATTGCGCCGACGATGCGCCGGTATCAGGAGGCATCGCAGCGCATCATGGCGATTTACCGCGATTACACGGATCTCGTCGAACCGCTTTCACTCGACGAGGCGTATCTCGATGTCACGCACAGCGATCGTTGCGACGGCTCGGCCACATTGATCGCCCGCGAGATTCGCGCACGGGTCGCCGAGGAGGTCGGGCTCACCGTCTCGGCCGGCGTCGCCCCCAACAAGTTCATCGCCAAGATTGCCAGCGACTGGCGCAAGCCCGACGGCATGTTCGTCGTGAGACCGGCAGAAATCGACGCCTTCGTGGCCGCGCTCCCCGTCGAGCGCCTGTTCGGCGTGGGGAAGGTCACGGCGGAGAAGCTCCGGGCGCTGGGAGTGCAGTCCTGCGGCGATCTGCGCAGCCATTCGATGGCCGATCTTGCCGAGCGTTTCGGCGTGTTCGGTCAGCGATTGTATGAGCGCTGCCGCGGCATCGACACGCGCGACGTCAGCCCGGACCGGGAACGCAAGTCGATCAGTGTCGAGACCACCTACACGCGCGATCTGCGCACGCTGGCTGACTGCGAGGCGGCGCTTGAGCCGCTGCTTCGTCAGTTATCCGAGCGGATCGAGCGGGCGCGCCGCAGCGAGCCGCTGGCGATCGCCAAGGTGTTCGTCAAGATTCGTTTCGCCGACTTTTCACGGACGACGGCAGAAGCCGGCGCGCTGAGTGTCGATGCCGCGCAATGTCGTGAATTGCTGGCCGACGCCGTCGGCCGGAAACGCCGACCGGTGCGCCTGATGGGCGTGGGGGTGCGACTGCTCGAAGCCCAGGCCGCGCGCCAGTTGCGCTTGTTCGACGACGAGGTCGACCCGACCCGACTCACTCTGCCCGGGACGGGCGATAATGCATCGCCACAGGCATAGATCGCTCGGAGCAGCCGGGCGAGCGAGACGCGAGAAACGAGCGGAAAGCGCAAAACGAGCGAGGTGAGGGATGGCGGAGATCATCGAAGTCACATTGCGGCTGATGGCAGCGCTGGTGCTGGGCGGACTCGTCGGGCTCAATCGAAATCTCCATCACAAATCTGTCGGCTTGCGCACACTGGCGATCGTGTCGTTCGGCTCGGCGTTGTTCGTGCTGGCGGTCGTGCCGTTTCCCGGGTCGGCGCTGGTCTATGACACGTCGTCGGTCAGCCGGGTGGTGCAGGGCATTGTGGCCGGGATCGGTTTTCTGGGCGCGGGCTGTATCGTTCGGCCGAACCGTAGCGCGTCGGTGCACGGATTCACCACGGCGGCGGCGCTCTGGAGTACCACGGGGATCGGCATTATCTGCGGCTTGGGCCGTTGGCATATCGCGCTGGCCGCGATGGTCCTGCTGCTCGTCGTATTGGCGATCGGCGGGGGGATCGAAGACATCGCGCATCG
>NZ_KB290546.1:63038-63540 GCF_000282835.1 Pandoraea sp. B-6
CGTATCGAAGACATCGCGCATCGATGGCTGGGACACGACGAGCTGCCGGGGCTGCCGTCCGGCACGGACACGCCGGCGTCGCGCGAGCCCGACGACAAGTAAGTGCCATCCGGCGCAACGGGGACGCGGCACGTCGACGTCGCTCCCCGGTGGACGTCACCGGAAGATCTTGCGGATACCAAAGAAAATGCCCGCCGAGGCGGGCAAATGACGTTGTCGCAGTACCCCCAAAAGGACGTAAGAGGGCGATTGCATTTTGGTCAGCGGCCGGTCGTTCGCCAATCGGGGCTTGCCCGATTAGGGAAAGCACGCGCATGAGACTTTGTCGGTTCGACGTGAGACCGGCGAGACGCTCACCGCAGCGCGCGCAACTCCCTGGCACGTGCGCGCGCCACCCGCAGGCCGTCGGCTTGAAGCGCGAGTGTGGCGGCATCGGCTTGCTGCGAGGCGTCGGTTGCTGAGGTGTACGTCACAACCGCGGCCTGTCGCTCACGTCTGAAAC
>NZ_KB290546.1:63550-86064 GCF_000282835.1 Pandoraea sp. B-6
TCGGGGCGCACTCGGCGGCGGCTTCGTCTGCCAGCCGGATCGGGTCCGGCACGAGATCGACATAGCGGGCAACGTGGCCGTACAGGCATGTGCGGTACTGGTCGGCAGCGGTGTCGGCGGCCGCCAGATGATGCTCGCGCAACTGGGCGGCATCGGGCGCGCCAGAACGTGCCGAAGTCAATGCGCCGCGCGGCGCTGTCGAGGTGGCGCAGCCGGTCATGAGCAACGCGGCAGCGAGGCAGAACACGGCCGGCACCACCCCGCGCATGTGAGCCAAAATCGGAAGCTTCTGAGTCATAAGGTAATCGAGGCCGATGGCATAAAGTCCGCGATATCGCTATGGTACGGGATTGGACGGAACCTACAATGGCGCGCACGTGTGGCGCCAATCTGACATGAGCGATTTCCATAAGGGGTTGGTTTGGATCCGGCGCGACTTGCGCTGCACGGACAACGCAACGCTCGCGCACGCGCTTGCCACGTGCCAAGCGGTGTATGTCGTGTTTGTGTTCGACACAACGATTCTCGACGTCTTGCCGCGCGACGATCGTCGTGTCGCATTCATCCACGACAGCGTGAGCGAATTGGCCACCACGCTGACGCATGCCGGCGGGGCATTGATTGTGCGCCACGGGGATCCGGTGGCGGAGATTCCGTCGCTGGCGAAGTCGCTCGGCGTACAGGCCGTGTTTGCCGGGCGCGATTACGAGCCCGCCGCCGTGGCACGCGATCGCTCGGTGGCTCGCTCGCTCGACGAACGCGGCATTGCCTTCGAGGTCGTCAAGGATCAGGTGATTTTCGAGGCGAGTGAGATTCTCACGGCGCAGGGCGAGCCGTACAGCGTGTTCACCCCGTATCAGCGCGCTTGGTTGAAGCAGGTGAGACCGGTGGATTTGGCGCCGCACGGCCGCGACGCCGATCGGCGGCGATTGGCTGTGCCACCGACGGGCAGCGGTGCACTCCCGTCACTGGCGTCGTTGGGTTTCGAGGTGTCCGACGCGCGCCGTATGGCCATCCCTGCCGGGGAGTCTGGCGCCCGTCAATTGCTGGACGATTTTCTGCCGCGCATGGCGCATTACCATGAGCGACGCGACTACCCTGCCATACGCGGGCCGAGCTATCTGTCGGTACATCTGCGTTTCGGCACGATTTCGATACGCACGCTCGCCCGCGAGGCGCACGCCGCCATGTTGCGAGGGGGGGACGACGGTCGCGGCGCGCAAACATGGCTCAGCGAGCTTATCTGGCGCGAGTTCTATTTCATGATCCTGCACCATCATCCGCGCGTCGTGGCACAGGCCTTCAAACCTGCCTACGATGCCATCGAATGGGCTGCCGGCCAAGCGGCCGATGCCGATTTTCAGGCCTGGTGCGAGGGACGCACGGGGTATCCGCTCGTCGATGCCGCCATGCGCCAGATCAACCAGACTGGCTATATGCACAACCGCCTGCGCATGGTGACGGCGAGCTTCCTGGTCAAGGATCTCGGTATCGATTGGCGGCGCGGGGAAGCCTACTTTGCGCACGCGCTCAACGACTTCGACCTCGCGGCGAACAACGGCGGCTGGCAGTGGGCGGCGTCGACCGGATGCGACGCGCAACCGTATTTCCGCATCTTCAATCCGGTGACGCAGTCTGAGAAGTTCGATCCGCAAGGGCGCTTCATTCGGAAGTACGTGCCGGAGCTGGCCAATCTGCCCGACAAGGCGCTGCATGCTCCCTGGCGGGCCGACGCGCAGACGCTGCTCGATGCCCACGTGGCGCTGGGACGCGACTATCCACCGCCGCGGGTGGCGCACGACGTGGCGCGCAAGGAAACGCTGGCACGATATGCGGTCGTGAAGACGCCGGCGGTTTCCGGCAAGCGCGATGACGGCTTGGATGCGGACTGAGCAACGATCGGTGTATACCCCCGTCAACTTTTCACGCGTCTCACCGTTGATAGAGGTAAGGCACGCGAGAGGGCCGGGCTTCGGTGGTGCATCAGGAACGTCGGGGGGCGTTTGCGGGTGTCGGGGGAGAAGCCACACAATAAATAACGACCGCACGGCTCGGGAACGAGCAAGGGCAAGCCAAAACCACACGGGACAGCGAGCGGATGCTTCGCCGCGCAGACGGCAGTCTCGCAATACGGGGTGAACGATGAGCGAGTGCCCGGAACGTTAGCGTTTCGGGCATTTTTTTATGCGGAGATCGGTGGCCTTGGCCGGGCCGTCGCGCGAAGCATGGTCCATACCGCCAGATTGAACGGCAACGTAAAGTACGGCCAGCCGAACGGACCGAACACGGTGCCGAGCGCAACGCAAATGATGCAGGCCAGAAAGGCGCCCGCGAAGCGTACGGTTGGGCGATGTCCGAACATTCCTAGGCCGAGTGCAGCGAGAAACGCGTTGATGCCAATGCCCCCTGCCTGCGTGGTCATTGGCGGCCAAAGTGTCGCCAGTGCGGCGAGGCCCGACCAGACAGTGACGCCCGCCGCGAGCGCCCACAGCGTGGCGCGGGGGTTCCAGAGGGCCAGGACGTACCAGGTCAGCAGGCCCAGCACCAGTGGGGCGACGAAAACGACCTGACCGACCGAGCAGAAGACGAAACCCGGCGTGCCGGTGTCGCAGGCGAGTGCCCTGGCCTGCGGCAACCAATGCAGCCACCGCTGCATCGCCCAGGTGAGTGCCATCACACCCACGAATGGGCCGGTGAGGGCAGGTAGTGCATAACGCGAGAGGGTCGCGGTTGCGATCACGGTCAGGCAGACACAGACCGCCAGCCATGCGACGAACGTGGCGTCGGGTTGCCATAACGCGCCGAATGCAATACCGGTGAGGGTCGCGTTGTATCCCAATCGCCCGTTACGAAGCAGTGCGTGTGGCAGTCGCAGCGCGACCGCGAGGCACGACGCGGCGATACTCGCCGCCAGTCCTGTGATCGCAGCCGAGAGGTTGGCGAGGGCGAGTAGGACGAACAGCAACAATCCGACCCTTGCCGAAGGGACAAAATAAATCTGCGCAAAATTCGCCGCCATGCCGGGCAACGCATCGATCCACCCTCGGCGCTTGGCAGCGGCACGCGGCAGGGCCAAGGTCGCGGGCGAAGCAGGGGGCGGCGAAAGGTGAGGGATTGACATGGGCAATCGTGGAGAATCGCGCGAATCGGGCGAATCGGGGGGGGGCTCGCGGCATCCGCTGCACAGCGGCTGAGCGGTGGGCGAGCAATGGGCGCGAGCTTACGCCGAACTGGCGTTTTCGGGCGCGTCGGCGCCTTATATTGGGTATAGCGTTGGCATTGTGTCGGTAGTGCTCCGACAGCGCGCAGGTATGGCGGCGGGGCTGTGTCTGACCGGCGCCCCAAAAAACAAAACCCGCGCACGAGGGCGCGGGTTGAGTGCTACGCGGAGATTTGCCGCGAAGCGTTTACTTGCCGCCGCCCTTGGCCGGCTTGACCGCCCAACTGTCCTTAAGCGAGACGATGCGATTGAACACCGGCTTGCCCGGTGCCGAGTCCTGACGGTCGGCTACGAAGTAGCCGTGGCGTTCGAACTGCACGCGATCTTCCGGCGCAACACTCATCAGGCCCGGTTCGACGTAGGCCTGCGTGACGCGCTTGGCGTTCGGATTGATGGCGTCGAGGAAATTCTTGTCTCCCGCATCCGGATTCGGATCGACGAACAGTCGGTCGTAAATGCGCACCTCCGCCGCAAGCGCGTGCGGCGCGCTCACCCAGTGGATGTTGCCCTTGACCTTGTAGTTGTCGGCGCCCGGCGTACCTGATCGGCTGTCCTCGAAATACTGGCAATGCACGGCAGTGACGTTGCCATCGGCATCGGTATCGAAGCCCGTGCACTCCACCACGTAACCGTAGCGCAGTCGCACCTTGTTGCCGGGGAACAGACGGAAGAAGCCCTTGACCGGCTCGGCCTGGAAGTCTTCGCGCTCGATCCAAAGCTCGCGCGAGATCGGGAACGTGCGCATGCCTCGCTCCGGCGCGTGAGGATGCACCGGCGCCTGGCAGGCTTCCTGCTTGCCTTCCGGATAGTTGTCGATGATCAGCTTGAGCGGGTCGAGTACCGCCGTCGCACGCGGTGCCTTCGGGTCGAGGTCGTCGCGCAGGGCTTGCTCGAGAACGCTCATGTCGATCCACGATGCCGACTTGGCCACGCCGATGCGCTCGCAGAACAACTGCAGGCTTTCCGGCGAGAAGCCGCGACGGCGCAGGCCGACGAGCGTGGGCATGCGTGGGTCATCCCAGCCGTCGACGTGCTTTTCGTCGACCAGTTGGCGCAGCTTGCGCTTGCTCGTAATGGCGTAAGTCAGTTGCAGGCGCGCAAATTCGATCTGCTGCGGCATCGGCCGCTTGAACATGCCCGCGTCGGCCAGCTCGCCGAGTACCCAGTCGTAGAACGGACGCTGATCTTCGAACTCCAGCGTGCACAGGCTGTGCGTGATGTTCTCGATGGCATCCTCCAGCGGATGCGCATAGGTGTACATCGGGTAGAGGCACCACGCGTCGCCGGTGCGGTGGTGGTGCGCGTGACGGATCCGATAGATCGCCGGGTCGCGCAGATTGATGTTCGGCGAAGCCATGTCGATCTTGGCGCGCAGCACATGCGTGCCGTCGGCGAACTCGCCCGCGCGCATGCGACGGAACAGATCGAGGTTCTCCTCAACCGAGCGGTTGCGGAACGGCGAATCCTTGCCCGGCTCGGTGAGATTGCCGCGGCTAGCGCGCATGTCGTCGGCGCTCTGGCTGTCAACGTACGCCTTGCCGCGCTGGATCAGGATCTCGGCGCCCTGATAAAGCTGTTCGAAGTAGTCGCTCGCAAAGTAAAGGTGTTCCTTTTGCGGCGTCTGGTAGCTGAAGCCGAGCCACTTGACCATGTCGATGATCGAATCGACGTATTCGGTCTCTTCCTTCTCGGGGTTGGTGTCGTCAAAGCGCAGATGGCACACGCCATCGTAGTCGCGCGCCACGCCGAAGTTCAGGCAGATGGCCTTGGCGTGGCCGATGTGCAGATAACCGTTCGGCTCCGGCGGGAAACGCGTTTCGACGCGTTGGCCCCATTTGCCCGAGCGATTGTCTTCGTCAATGATGTTGCGGATGAAATTGGATGCCGCGTTCAGCTCTGTGCTCATGCCAGTCCAGTGTTCGGAGTTTGGCGAATATTCTACCGTACCGCACTGCACCACGGGCAGGCGTCGACACGCCCTGTCGACAAAGGCAAGTGATCTCGGCCCGCAGGCGTTACCCGTTGGACGCTTGGACCGATGTCCGCTGGCCCGGCCAAGCGGCGTAGGACAACAACCAGAGGGAGATGATGTTGACGACCGGGATGAAGGCCAGCACCGTGAACCAGGGGGATAGGCCGAGGCGGGTCAGAATCCGCCAGACGGGAACACCCACGAGCACGATAGCGACGAGCAAGCCAATGAGACTGGACATACGTTATCTCCCGATAGTCCCGCCGGCGGCGGGACGTGGCGCCAGATCCAAGTATATCGCGCGGATACGCCGTCGCCGCGCCTGGATTGTTCTATCCTGAAAGCACTGCCGGTCCTGCCGGCGGCTCCAAGAGTCACCCTCAAGGGAGAACATCATGGAACTGCACCTCCACTCGCATCGCTACACGCACCGCTCGCCCGACTGGGCCGCGGCCGCCGTTTCCGGTTTTGTCGCCTGCGCCTTCTTCTCGGCGGTGGAAATGCTGATGGTGCTGCTGGTCTCCGGCCAGAGCCCATGGGTGCCACCCCGCATGGTCGCCGCCATCGCGCTGGGGCCTGGCATCCTGACGCAGCCTGCTACGTTCGACCTGTCCATTGTGGCCATGGCGCTCATTGTCCACGCGGTCATCGGTGTCGTTCTGGGTGTGGTGCTTGGTGCGATCGTCGCCCCCTTCCGGCTGGATTCGGATGTGGTGACGGTGTCGGTGGCGGGGGCGATCTTCGGGCTGGCCGTGTACGCCGTCAATTTTTACGTCATGACGCAGTGGTTCCCATGGTTCGTCGCCTCGCGCGGCTGGACGATGGTGGCGGGACACGTGATCTTCGGCGCGTTCGCGGGCTATATGTATTGGGTGCTCGCCCAAATTGACGACCGCGCCGCCACGCGTTGACCTGACTTGGGCGCCGGTCTGCTTTGGTGTCGAGACAGCAATTTTCTGTTATCATTCGCTATCTGCACCGTTTTTTTCGTCAATTTCGAATTGAACGGATAGCAGTCAAGCGAGGCATGCATAGCGGGGCCGGCTGAGCGCCTGTCCCGAGGTGGCCCGCGTGTGGCACGATTATCACTACAAATGTGCCGCACGACTTTGTTACCGCATGTCACGCTGAACGCTTGGCGTGAATTCACGCGTCCAACGTTCTTGCCGTCGCCCTCGACTGGGCGACAGCGCATCGTTCCCCGAAACTGGATGGAAGTCGTACAGAACGCCCTCATTGCGCCCGCATTGCGCAATGCCGGTGCGCATGTGGCCTTGCGCTACGTGACGCGTTCACCTGCACCGCCTGTCGTATGTCAGTCACGCGAATGTCGTGTGTTTGTCATGTTGAGCAGATAGGCTGCGTGCACTTCACGGAAACATTTGTGCAGATTTGCACTCTCATCACCGTAAGCCGATTCGAGAGGGATAGTTATCAGTCATATTTTTTGCAGTAAGAAGGATTCAAAAATGAAAACAACACAATTTCAAGAATTTCAGTACAGCGTGCGTGCCGTCGAGCGCGACAACGCTCGTTGGGACGCGTTCTACGAGATTCACCGCCCGACCCATGGCGGGTTGGAAAAAGTCGGGGCCTATCAGGTCCAGACCGCCTACGGCTTTGCCACGCAAGGCAACGCCCTCGACGACGCCGAGCGTAATGCCCGTGCCGACATCGAGCAGGGCATCGTCTACTTCCAGTAAGTCGATCTCCCCCATTCATTCCCTGTGCGCGATGCCGGCATCGTTGTGTGGCGACGGTGCTATAGTCCCGCCTTTCGCAACGTATGGCCGGAGAGTCGGGAATGGAATGGATGTGCGAGTCGTTCGATGCGCTGGGCAGTTCCCTGCTTTACCGTATTCTGGCCGCGCGAAATGCCGTGTTCGTGGTCGAGCAGCAATGCCCGTATCAGGACATCGACGGACGCGACCCTCACAGCCTGCATCTCGTCGCGCAAGTGCGCGATGCGGCGGATGCGCTGCAGATTGCGGCGTATTTGCGGCTGTTGCCGCCCGGAGTGGCCTACGACGAAGCGTCGATCGGGCGTGTGATCACGGCGGCGTCGCATCGAGGCACCGGGCTCGGGCGCGAATTGCTGACGCGGGCCGTGGCGATCGCCGATGAGGCATGGCCGTTGGCGTCGCTGCGCATCGGGGCTCAGGCGCATCTCGAAACGTTCTATGGCGCCTTCGGTTTCGTCAAGGCCAGTGAGCCGTATGACGAAGACGGCATTCTGCATATCGAAATGCTGCGTCCGCCGGCGGCGTTCAACAGCACAACCCTAAAGCCATAGCCAAGCCGTAGCCGTGCATTATCGGCCGGGCCCTCGCGCCCGGCACTACAATATCTCCCATCGTAGTTCTCCCGTTCCCCCGACACATGGCCTTGTATTCCATTTCGGGCGCCCAATTGGCGTTCGGTCACGTGGCATTGCTCGACAATGCCGATTTTTCGCTCGAAGCCGGTGAGCGCGTTGGACTTATCGGCCGCAACGGCGCCGGTAAGTCGTCGCTGCTCAAGATCGTGGCGGGCCAGATGGTTCCCGACGACGGCCTTGTGGCACGGCAGGCCTCACTCAATACCGTCTACGTGCCGCAGGAGCCTGAGTTCGATCCCGAACTGACGGTCTTCGACGCCGTCGCGCTTGGCCTCGGCGAATTGCATGGGCTGCTCTCCGACTACGAACGCACGGTGGACGCGCTTGCCGATGCCCCTGAGGGCGCCGAGCACGACGCGCTGCTCGCGCGGTTGAATACGTTGCAGGCGTCGCTCGACAATGCGGATGCGTGGCAATTCAAGACACGGGTGGAAACGACGGTTGCGCAACTCGGGCTCGATGGACACGCGCGCGTCGGGTCGCTCTCCGGCGGTATGCAAAAGCGTGTCTCGCTCGGGCAGGCCTGGGTGGCCAAACCCGACGTGCTGCTGCTCGACGAACCGACCAATCACCTCGATTTCGAAGCGATTCGCTGGTTGGAGGATTTGCTCATCGGCTATCGTGGCGCGCTATTGTTCATCACTCACGACCGTAGTTTCCTGGATCGTGTGGCCACGCGTATCGTCGAACTGGATCGTGGGCGTCTGCTCTCCTATCCGGGCAACTTCACCCAGTTTCAAGAGCGCAAGGCTGCGCAGCTCGAGATCGAGCGCGTGGAGAACGAGAAGTTCGACAAGCTGCTCGCGCAGGAAGAAGTGTGGATTCGCAAAGGTGTTGAAGCACGCCGTACGCGCAGCGTGTCGCGCATCGAGCGCCTGAAGACGATGCGTAGCGAACGTGCCGATCGCCGCGAGATTCAGGGCAATGTGCGCATGGATGTGGCGCAGACCGAGAAGTCCGGCAAGATCGTGGCCGAGCTGACCCATGTCACGAAGGCTTACGGCGAGCGTGTCATCGTGCGCGACTTTACGGCGACGCTCATGCGCGGCGACAAGGTCGGTCTGGTGGGCCCGAATGGCGTGGGCAAGACGACGATGCTCAAGCTCATTCTCGGCGAGATCGCGCCGGACAGCGGACAGATTCGTGTCGGTACCAATCTTCAGGTGGCGTACTTCGACCAGATGCGTGCGCAACTCGATCCCGAGAAGAGTCTGCTCGATACGATCAGCCCGGGCAGCGACTGGATCGAGATCAATGGCGCGCGCAAGCACGTGATGAGCTATCTCGGCGACTTCCTGTTCTCGCCGGAGCGCGCGCGCTCACCGGTGAAGTCGCTCTCGGGCGGCGAGCGCAATCGTCTGCTGCTCGCGCGCCTGTTCGCGCGTCCGGCCAACGTGCTCGTGCTCGACGAACCGACCAACGATCTGGACATCCCGACGCTCGAACTGCTCGAAGAGCTGCTCGAGGAATACAGCGGCACGGTGTTCCTCGTGAGCCACGATCGCACGTTCCTGGACAACGTCGTGACCTCGGTCATCGCGGCCGAAGGCGACGGCAACTGGCGCGAGTACGTTGGCGGGTTTACCGATTGGCAGGTACAGAGCCATCGGTCCGCTGCGCTCGCCGCGCAACGCGCCCCCGTCGAAGTCGCCGCGAAGGACACGGCAACCGCATCAAAGCGCCCTACGAGCCGCACCGCCAAACTCAGCTACAAGGAGCAGCGCGAACTCGACGGCCTGCCGGCGCGCATCGCCGCGTTGGAAACCGAGCAACAGGAAGTGGGGGCAAAGCTCGAAGACGGTTCGATCTATGCGAAAGATCCGGCTGCCGGTGCGGCGTTGTCCGAACGTTTCGAAGCGATTGAACTGGCGTTGCTCGATGCGCTCGAACGCTGGGAACTGCTCGAAGCCAAGCAGCGCGGCGAGGGCGCGTAAGCGTCGGCATCCGGTCAGCGAGCGGAGAGCGGCCGGGGACCCGGCCGCGTTGCATGGTGCCGTTGGCGTTGTCACCCGATCACGTCGCGAGTGACAGTACAATAGGCCGCGATGCATCGGGCGCGGCTCGCCTCCGGACAACACCGGCCGGGCGCTGGGCGTGCTCAGCGTGCCCATTCGGTGGGCGCCGCAACTCAAGTCGTTGATACGGCGTCACTTTTGTCATGTGTTCATGGGTTTTCCCCGTGGTTGTCCACAGGAACTGTGGATAATCGCCGGGCGTCGTACCCTAATTCAGTCACGCTATGTCGAAAAAAAATACGCCTGCCCAATACAGCGAAGCGTCCATCAAGGTCCTGAAGGGCCTTGAACCGGTCAAGCAGCGCCCGGGCATGTACACCCGCACCGAAAATCCGCTGCACATCATTCAGGAAGTCATCGACAACGCCTCTGACGAAGCGCTTGGCGGTTACGGCAAGCAGATCCTCGTCACGCTGAACAAGGATGGTTCGGTGAGCGTCGAGGACGACGGCCGGGGTATTCCCGTCGGCATCCACCCGGAAGAGGGTGTGCCGGTCGTCGAGATCGTCTTTACGCGATTGCATGCGGGCGGCAAGTTCGACAAGGCGGCCGGTGGCGCCTACACCTTTTCGGGCGGCTTGCATGGGGTTGGCGTGTCGGTGACGAACGCCCTGGCCACGCGACTGGCCGTCACGGTCTGGCGCGACGGCCAGGTCTCCGAGCTGGAATTCGCCGATGGCGGCAACGTCGACGTGGCATTGCACTCGCGCGCCGCACAACGCGGCGAGAAGAAGAGCGGCACGCGCGTCACCGTCTGGCCCGATTTGAAGTACTTCGATAATCCCACGCTGCCGCTGAGCGAGCTGCAACGGTTGCTGCGCTCGAAGGCGGTGCTGCTGCCGGGCGTGCGCGTCACGTTGCGTCAGGAGAAGACCGGCGACGAGCAGACGTGGTGCTATGAGCATGGCTTGCGCGGCTATCTTGTCGAATCGCTGGGCGGCGCCGAGCCGCTGATTCCGCTGTTCGAGGACGAGCGCTTTGCCGATGGCAACGAGGACAGCTTCGCCGAAGGCGAGGGCGCGGCCTGGGTCGTGGCATGGACCGAAGACGGCGCGCCGGTGCGTGAGTCGTATGTCAACCTGATTCCGACACCGGCTGGCGGCACCCACGAATCGGGCCTGCGCGAAGGGCTGTTCCAGGCGGTGCGTGGTTTCATCGAACTGCACAATCTGCAGCCCAAGGGCGTGAAGCTGCTGCCGGAAGACGTCTTTTCGCGCGTGTCGTTCGTGTTGTCCGCGAAGGTGCTCGATCCGCAGTTCCAGGGGCAGATCAAGGAGCGCCTGAACAGCCGAGACGCCGTGCGTCTGGTGTCGTCCTTCACGCGTCCAGCGCTCGAGTTGTGGCTCAACCATCATGTCGAGCATGGCAAGAAGCTGGCCGAACTCGTGATTCGTCAGGCGCAGGCGCGCACGCGCGCGGGCCAGAAGATCGAGAAGAAGAAGAGTTCCGGCGTAGCGGTGCTTCCGGGCAAGCTGACGGATTGCGAGACCGAAGACATCACGCGCAACGAACTGTTCCTGGTCGAGGGCGACTCGGCGGGCGGCTCGGCGAAGATGGGGCGGGACAAGGAGTTTCAGGCGATTCTGCCGCTGCGCGGCAAGGTCCTCAACACGTGGGAGACCGAGCGCGACCGACTCTTCGCGAACAACGAAGTGCACGACATCGCCGTGGCCGTCGGTGTCGACCCGCATGGCGCGAACGACACGCCTGACCTGTCGAATCTGCGCTACGGCAAGATCTGCATTCTCTCGGATGCCGACGTCGACGGCTCGCATATCCAGGTGCTGCTGCTCACGCTGTTCTTCCGCCATTTCCCGCAACTGATCGCGAAGGGGCATGTGTATGTGGCACGCCCGCCGCTCTATCGCGTGGATGCGCCGGCCCGTGGCAAGAAGCCCGCACAGAAGCTCTACGCACTCGACGAAGGCGAACTGGAAGCGATCCTCGACAAGCTGCGCAAGGATGGCGTACGTGACACCGCATGGTCGATCAGCCGCTTCAAGGGGCTGGGCGAAATGAGTGCCGCGCAGTTGTGGGAAACCACCATGAATCCCGACACCCGCCGGTTGAGCCCCGTGGCGCTTGGCGGCCTCGATTTCGATGCGACCGTGGCGCGCATGAACATGCTCATGGGCAAGGGCGAGGCGGCGCAGCGTCGCAGCTGGCTCGAAGCCAAGGGCAATGAGGTGGAAGCCGACATCTGAGCGGATTCCCGGCATCGGTGCAGTGGCGGGTGCCTCACGCGCCGGCAGGCCAGCGTGAGCGCTCACATCGTGGGATAATCCACCCTTCACCCTTCCGGGAGTCGCGTTATGTTGCGTTCCATGCGTTGCCTTTTTGTGTCGCTGTTGGTTGCCGGCGCAAGCGCCACCGCGCTGGCACAGTCGGCTCAGCCGCGCGTCTTCTTTGTGGCGCCGGCGGACGGCGCAACGGTGTCGAACCCGGTCGCGGTCCATTTCGGCGTCGAGGGCATGGCGATCAAACCGGCAGGCGACATGACGCCCAACACCGGTCATCACCATCTCATCATCGACGGCGATTCCATTCCCGCAGGTCAGGTTGTCCCCACGGACGACACGCACCTGCATTTTGGTAAAGGCCAGACCGAAACGAGCGTCAATCTGACGCCCGGCGATCACACGTTGACGTTGCAGTTCGCCAACGGTGCTCACCAATCGTACGGTCCCGCCATGAGCCAGACCATCAAGGTGCATGTCAAAGGTCGGTAACTTCACCGTTTCGATGGCGCGCCGCATTCGAGCGATCAGCCGACATTGCGCGCCGCGACGTTTCGTCGGGCCCGCGCTGGCCGCCGCGCTGCTTGTCGCGACGCCATTCGCACACGCCGAACTCTATGGTTATGTCGATGAGAACGGCGTCGCCCATCTCGCGGCACGCAAGCTCGACGCGCGTTATCGTCCGGTCGTCGGGGCGGGCGGCAACGTCGACCTGCGTGCGTCGCACGGCGATACGGCCAGTGGCGTGGATCGCTCGCGCCTGTACGATGCCCTCGCCCGACATCCCAATCTGAAGACGCTGGCGCCCGTGATCGCGCAGGCTGCGCAGCGTTATCACGTCGATGTGGCGTTGCTCAAAGCGGTCATTGCGGCGGAGTCGGGATTTGATAGCGCCGCAGTGTCACCCAAAGGCGCCGTTGGCTTGATGCAAGTGCTTCCGTCAACGGGCGAGCGCTACGGCGTGCGCGCAGACGCGCGACGCACGGTCGCCGACAAGCTCGCCGATCCGCGGACGAATGTGCTGACCGGAGCCCGCTATCTGCGTGATCTGCAAACGCGTTATCCCGACCGTCTCGAACTGGTGCTCGCGTCGTACAACGCGGGCGAGGGGGCGGTGGCGCGTCACGCCGACCAGATCCCGCCGTATGCCGAAACGCGCGACTACGTGGCGACCGTGCTCGCCCTTTATCGACGCTTCGATCCCGATGCGCCCGCGCTGGGGCAGGGCGGCGGGGCGATACGTATGAGCGGGGCGAGCCCGGGCGGCGCTCACGTGGGGCGCGTTGGCGGTGCGCGCGTGAGCGGCTCGCGCGACGGTCGCATCCACGTCATTCTGGGTGCGCCGGCCGGACTGCCCGTCGTGCCGGCTGCTATGCCGAATGCGTCGGTACGAGCATCGGCGCAAGGGGCGCTGTCGTCTTCGCCAACGATCGATTGAGGCACCCCAGCAACGCCGCCAGGGGCGGCGTCACGAAGGCGCCAGCGGCGCTGTCGCCTGTCGATCCCCACGGTCTGACGCTCGGATTTGTCCGAAATGCGTGCGCAATCCCGCCGATTCCCGCGTCCTCCGATCCGAAAACACGTCTCGCTTTGCCAATCGGACGTGTTTTTGCCGAAATGTGCCGACGAGCTTGGTATGATCTCGCGGTCAACGTCTCCCCGAACTCTCGTCAAACGTTCGCAGCAAACCCATAGGTTTTATGGAACAAGTAGAAGATCTCTTTACGCAACCGTCGGATGACGACACGCTGACGCTTGGCGCATATGCCGAGCGTGCCTATCTGGACTATGCGATCAGTGTTGTCAAAGGCCGTGCACTGCCGGATGTGTGCGACGGCCAGAAGCCGGTGCAGCGCCGGATTCTGTTTGCAATGAATGAAATGGGCCTCGCGGCCGACGCCAAGCCGGTGAAGTCGGCGCGCGTGGTCGGCGATGTGCTCGGCAAGTTTCACCCGCACGGCGACCAGTCCGCCTATGACGCGCTGGTGCGTCTCGCGCAGGACTTCTCCATGCGCTATCCGCTCATCGACGGCCAGGGTAATTTCGGCTCGCGCGACGGTGACGGCGCGGCGGCCATGCGTTACACCGAAGCGCGTCTGACGCCGATCGCGAAGCTGTTGCTCGACGAGATCGACGCGGGCACCGTGGACTTCGTGCCGAACTACGACGGCTCGACGCAGGAGCCGAGACTATTGCCGGCGCGGCTGCCGTTCGTGCTGCTCAACGGAGCGTCGGGGATTGCGGTGGGGCTCGCGACGGAAATTCCGTCGCACAATCTGCGCGAAGTTGCGTCGGCGGCGGTTGCCCTGATTCGTAACCCGAAGCTCGACGACGCCGAATTGATGACGCTCGTGCAGGGACCGGACTTCCCCGGCGGAGGCCAGTTGATTTCGAGTGCGGCGGAAATTCGCGCGGCCTACGAAAGCGGCCGTGGCAGCCTCAAGATGCGCGCGCGCTGGAAGATTGAGGAGATGGCGCGAGGTCAGTGGCAGGCGGTGGTCTATGAGCTGCCGCCGAACACGTCGGGTCAGAAGGTGCTCGAGGAAATCGAGGAAATCACCAACCCAAAGGTCAAGCTCGGCAAGAAGACGCTCACGCCCGAGCAGCAGAATCTCAAGCAGTCGATGCTCGGCATGCTCGATGCGGTTCGCGACGAATCGGGCAAGGACGCCCCCGTGCGACTGGTGTTCGAGCCGAAGTCGAGTCGCATCGACCAGCAGGAATTCATCACGATGCTGCTCGCGCACACGAGCCTTGAGTCGAGCGCGTCGGTCAACCTCGTGATGGTCGGCGCCGACGGCCGCCCGACGCAGAAGTCGCTGCGCGACATTCTGTCCGAGTGGATTGGATTCCGCTTCGAGACGGTCACACGTCGTTCGCGCCACCGTCTGGGCAAGGTCGACGACCGGATTCACATCCTCGAAGGCCGGATGATCGTCTTCCTGAATATCGACGAAGTCATCCGCATCATTCGCGAGTCCGACGAGCCGAAAGCCGCGCTGATGAGCGCGTTCGGGTTGAGCGAGCGTCAGGCGGAAGACATTCTGGAAATCCGTCTGCGTCAGCTGGCGCGTCTGGAAGCGATCAAGATCGAGCAGGAGCTGGCGTCGTTGCGCGACGAGAAGGCGAAGCTCGAAGAATTGCTCGCCAACGACAGCACGATGAAGCGTTTGATCATCAAGGAAATCGAAACGGACGCGAAGCAGTTCGGTGACGATCGCCGCACGCTGATTCAGGAAGAGAAGCGAGCCGTGGCCGAAGCGCGTGTGGTCGACGAGCCGGTAACGGTCGTGGTGTCCGCCAAGGGGTGGGTGCGCGCGCTCAAGGGCCATGGCCTCGATGCACAAGGCTTCTCATTCAAGCAGGGCGACGCGCTGTATGGCGCGTTCGAATGCCGCACCGTGGATCCGCTGATCGCGTGGGGCAGTAATGGCCGCGTCTATTCGGTGGCCGTGGCGCTATTGCCGGGCGGGCGGGGCGACGGCGTACCGCTCACGTCGTTGATCGAACTGGAGTCGGGCTCGCGCTTGCTGCATTACTACGCGGCGTCGGGCGAGCAACCGCTGCTGCTGGCAACGTCGACGGGCTTCGGTTTCACGACGAAGCTGGGCGATATGGTCAGTCGAGTGAAGGCCGGCAAGTCGTTCATGACCATCGACGAAGGTGCGGCACCGCTGGCCCCCACGCCGATTTGGCAGGGTGCCAGCGCGGTGGCGTGCCTGTCGAGCGACGGTCGTCTGCTCGTGTTCGGCATGGACGAAATGAAGTCGCTCACGGGCGGCGGACGCGGTGTCACGCTGATCGGTCTCGATGACAAGCAGACGCTGGTGTCGGTCGTGCCGATCGGCGAAGCGGGCGTTACCGTGTATGGCGAAGTGCGCGGAGGCAAGCTTCAGGCCGAGACGCTCTCTGGGCCGTCGCTCGCCCCGAACATCGGCAAGCGCGCCCGCAAGGGACGTGCGCCCGCAGTCAAGTTCGCGACGTTCAAGCCGCGTTCGCTCGAGCCGGTACTGCCGGCCGCCCCTTCGGCATCCTGACGGGAGTCACGCATGAACGTTTATGCCTTGAGTTTGTTCTTGCATCTGGTGAGTGTGGCGGTCTGGATCGGGGGGATGTTCTTTGCGCTCGCCTGCCTGCGTCCGGCGTCCTCCGAATTGTCGCCGCAGCAACGTCTGCCGTTATGGGAGGCGGCGCTCTCGCGCTTTTTCACCTGGGTCGGCGTGGCCATCGTTCTGATCCTGCTGTCGGGCGGACACATGATGCTCGGGATGGGCGGCATGCACGCCCGTTGGCCCGTGCATGCGATGGCCGGCATTGGCGTGGTGATGATGCTCGTCTTCGGTCACATTCGCTTTGCGCTGTTTCCGCGTCTGCAACGCGCGGTGCAGGCGCAGTCGTGGCCGGACGGCGCTGCCGCGGTCAATGGGATCCGGCGGCTCGTGATCCTGAATCTAGTATTGGGCGTCGTCGTCATCGGTCTGGCAGCGTCGCTGCGCGGCTGATTGTGCGGGCCTCGCGGGACCTCATGCGCCAGGCGGCGTCGTCTCATGAAGGCGGCCCGCCACTTCGCGGCAAATCGCGACGAACGCCTGCACCAATGGGCTCGCGTCGTCGCGACGCTTGGCCAGCAGCAGGGGCGTGTGCGCGTCGGGCTCGCTAAGGTCCATGAAGCATGCGCCCTCGATCTGGATGCATCGCACGGCGGCCGGGAGTATCGCCACGCCCAGCCCGCTCGCCGCGAGTGCCACGATGGTGGTCGACTCGCGTGCTTCCTGTACGACGCGCGGCGAAAAACCAGCCCGCTCGCACATCCGCCGTATTTTTCCATCGATCGCCGTGCCCACATCGTGCGGATGCATGATGAACGCCTCATGGGCGAGGTCGGCCATGGACAAGCTTGCGCGCCCTGACAGCGCATGCCCCTGGTGCAAGACCACGACCAGCGCTTCGTCGATCAATGTCTCGAAACTGAGCCCCGCGATTGGCGGCGCGTCGTCCGCCTGACGCACCAGGCCAATGTCCAGCGTGCGCTCGGTGAGCGCGTCCCGTTGCCGCTCCGAAGGCGATTCGATCAACGTCAGCGTCACGCGCGGATATCGCAGGCGATAGCCGGTGAGGACCCGTTTCATCAGGTTCGTCATCGGTGCGGACGTCGTGAACGCGATGCGCAATTCCCCGGCGTCGAGTCCCGCAATCTGTTGCACTTCCTGACGGGCGGCTTCCGCGTCGGCGAGGATCTGACGCGCCCGCACGAGGAACGCCCGCCCGGCGGTGGTCAGGAAAACGCGTCGCTGTGCGCGCTCGAAGAGCGCCACGCCCAATTCGTCCTCCAACGCACGGATCTGCATCGAGAGCGGCGGCTGGCCGATATTGAGCTTCTGCGCCGCACGGCTGAAATGCAACGCTTCAGCGACGGCCACGAAGTAGCGCAGATGACGCAGTTCCATGCTTCAGTCCTCGATTGATCTGTTTTATATATGGAAATATCGCGTAAATATATATTGGACGTGGGGTAACGGCAAACCTATGATTCGACGTATACATTTCCCCCCAAGTCTCGCGTGAGTCGCTCCAGCGTCATGGCATCAACGAACTCCCTTTCTCTTCCCAATGGCGCCGCCGCAGGCGTCGGCACGCCGGCATCCAAGCTTCCGGCGGGTGTCGCGCGCGGCACTCGTGAATATGCCGTCATCAGCCGAGCCCTCTTTTTCGGCGGGTTCTCGACGTTTGCCCAGCTGTACTGCATGCAGTCGCTGTTGCCGCTGCTGACCACGACGTTCGGCATCACGCCGGCACAGGCGAGTTGGTCGGTCTCGGCAGCCACGATGATGATGGCGCTGGGTCTGCTCGTGACCTGTGTCGCCGCAGATCGTGTGAGCCGCAAGCGCATGATGACCATTGCGCTGCTCAGTTCGTCGGTGCTCACGCTTGCGAGTGCGTTCTCTACCAACTTCGAGACGATCGTCATCCTTGGCGCCCTCAAGGGCTTGGCGCTCTCCGGACTGCCCGCCATCGCAATGGCATACCTGAGCGAGGAAATCGATCAGCGCTCGCTCGGAATGTCGATGGGGCTCTACATTGGCGGGAACATTCTCGGTGGCATGGCCGGACGCGTGCTGTCTGCGTTGATTGCCGACCTGTTCTCGTGGCGCGTGTCGGTGGCGGTGATCGGGCTGGTCTGTCTGGCGATGGGGCTGGAGTTCGCCCGCAGCCTGCCGCATTCGCGTCGTTTTTCGCCGCGCGACATGACGGTTCGCGAAGCGATCGGACATGCGCGGCGGCACCTCGGTGATCCGGCGCTGCTCGGCCTGTACCTGTTCGCCGGCCTGATGATGGGCAGCTTCGTGAGCGTCTACAACTATCTGGGCTTTCACCTGTCGGCGCCGCCGTTCCATCTGCCGCACGCCGCCATTGGGGCGATCTTTGCGATGTATCTGATCGGCGTGATTGGCTCGTTCATCGCGGGACCGCTGTCGGATCGCGTGGGACGTCCTCGACTGCTGTGGGTGCTGGTGGCGTTGGCGTTCGTGGGACTGGTGACCCTGCTGGCGTCGCAAGTGCTGGGCGTGGTAATCGGTCTCGCGATCTTTACGTTCGGCTTCTTTGGGGCGCATACCGTCGCCAGCAGTTGGGTGGGGCGCCGCGCGACCGAAGGGCGGGCGATCGCCTCGGCGCTGTACCTGTTTTTCTACTACATGGGCTCCAGCCTGCTCGGCAGCTACTCGGGTGTCATGCTCAAGGCGCACGGCTGGCACGGCGTGATTGCCCTGCTGGCGGTGGCGGTCGTGCTGTCGCTCGCTGTCGCGATAGCCATGCGGCGCGCATACGGCAGCGGCAAGCCGCGCTGATCGTCACCGGCAACGCGCGCCAACGCGCAGAACGATTCCCCGGTCCCTGAGCCGGAACGTCCGAGCACGCCGAACATAGGCGCGTGACGCGCGATCAGCGCGTCGCCGGCGCGATGCCCACCTCGTTTCCGTCACCCCGATCCCATGGGGGCACACCGCCGAACGCACCGACCAGGAAGTCGATCATGACGCGCACGCGCGCGCTGAGGTGTCGGCGGCTCGGGTACATGGCGAGTATGTCGATTTCAGGCAGACGATAGTCGGGCAGCACCTGAACGAGCGTGCCCGCACGCAGATCGTTGCCGATCAGGAACGTGGGTTGCCAGATGATGCCTCGTCCGGCCAACGCCGCCGCGCGCGCGGTATCGCCGTTATTGGTATGCATGTGGCAGTCGACCCGCACGGCGTGGGTGTTGCCGCCACCGTCGATCAGTTGCCACTCGTCGCCGGTGGCCGCATACCTGTACCCGATACAGCGATGCGTGATCAGGTCCGCCGGCACGGTTGGATGTCCGTCGCGGTCGATCATCTTCACGTCGACATTCGTGGGTTACTCGTTCGCGTTTCCCGGTACGGCAGCCTACGCGGCGAGCAAGGTCGGGCTGAACGGGTTGACGCAGGCGCTTGCCGCCGAGTACGGTGCGCAGGGTGTGCGCGTCAACGCCGTGTTGCCCGGCGCCGTGGACACGGAGATGTATCGCGACATGAACGACACCGACGCGTCGCCATCTCAATGCATTCACTGAAAAGGAAATCACTCATGGACCTGCAATTGAAGGGCAAACTCGCGCTGGTCAGCGGAAGCACGGCCGGCATCGGTCTCGCCATTGCCAGCACACTGGCGCAGGAAGGCGCGCGCGTGATCGTCAATGGTCGCGCCCGGTCATCGGTCGACGACGTCGTTGCGCAACTCAAAGCGGACACCGGCGGTGAGGTGTACGGATTTGCGGGGGATCTCAGTACGGCTGCGTCAGCGGACGAACTCGCGCGGCGCTTTCCGAACGTGGAGATTCTGGTCAATAACCTGGGCATCTTCGAGCCCAAGCCGTTTGAAGCCATTCCCGACGAGGACTGGCAGCGTTTCTTCGACGTCAATGTGCTGAGTGGTGTGCGTTTGGCGCGTCTGTTCCTGCCGGCGATGCGGCAGGCCAACTGGGGGCGCATTATTTTCATTTCAAGCGAAAGCGCCGTACAGATTCCCGCTGAAATGATCCACTACGGGATGACGAAGACCGCGCAGCTTGCGGTCTCGCGTGGGCTCGCGGAAGCGGTTGCCGGCACGGGCATTACCGTCAATAGCGTGCTGCCGGGGCCGACCAAATCGCGGGGCGTGGGGGAATTCGTGGAGACGCTCGCAAAGGCCGACGGCAAATCGTTCGAAGCGTTCGAAAAGGAATTCTTCGAAACCGTACGTCCCACATCGCTCATCAAGCGATTCGGTTCGCCGCAGGAAATTGCGTCCCTCGTGGCATACGTCGCCAGTCCGCTGTCGTCGGCGACGACAGGCGCCGCGTTGCGAGCCGATGGGGGCGTGATCAAGAGCGCCTTCTAGACCCACACGAGCGTTGGGCCGGCGCTGCCCAGTGCTGGCTCGATGAAGGGTCGACGGGGGGCGGTTGCGGTTGGGGGGAGACGGCCGTAAGGCGGCACGCCTCCCATCAAAACGCCATGCGCCGAGCGCCAGGCGGTCATCGAACGAGGGTCAGGCGAGTTCGGCGATCAGCTCGATCTCGACGCAGGCGCCCAGCGGGATCTGTGCGACGCCGAAGGCCGAACGCGCGTGCTTGCCGGCATCGCCGAAGACTTCCGCGATCAGTTCCGACGCGCCGTTCGTCACCAGGTGCTGATCGGTGAAGTCCAGCGTCGAGTTGACGAGGCTCATTAGTTTCACGACACGCTTGACCTTGTTCAGGTCACCCGTGTGCGCGTGCAGCGTGGCGATCAGTTCGATGGCCACGGCACGTGCCGCGGCTTTGCCTTCGTCGACGTTCACGTCCTGGCCGAGCTTGCCCGTCCAGATCTTGCCGTCTTTCTTGGGCAGGTGGCCCGAGAGGAACACGGTGTTGCCGGTCTGCGCACTCATCACGTAGGCGGCGGCGGGCGCGCCAGCGGTCGGCAGTTCAATACCCAGTTGCTTCAGTTTGTCGTAGACGGACATGTACGGCTTCCTTGCAGATACGTTGGGCCGGACCGAGACATCGGCCCGACAGGTGGGTTGAAAGTGGGCCGATGACCGCGTCCGTCGGCGACCGGCCTGAATCGCTTCAGGCCGGCAGGGGCGACAAACGGATCAGGCCGCGCGCCGCGCGAGCGCTTCGGCGACGAGCGCCCCGAGGCGCGCAACGCCTACCTCGATTTTCTCGGGCGGCACGGTGACGAACGACAGCCGCAGCGTATTCGAGGGCGGCGTGCCGACATAGAACGGCGCGCCGGGCACGAAGGCGACATTCTGCGCAATCGCTTTATCCAGCAACTGCATGGTGTCGATGCCGGCGGGCAATGTCAACCAAATGAACATGCCGCCGGCCGGCGGGGTCCAGGTGGTGCCCGTCGGCATGTGCTTAGCCAGTGACGCGAGCATCGCCTTCGCCTGCGCGGCGTAGAGCGTGCGGATCGACGGGATGTGCGTGTCCAGGAAGCCGTCTTTCACGACCTCGTAGGCAATGCGCTGCGTGAGACTCGGTGTGTGCAGGTCGGCGGCCTGTTTGGCCTGCACCAGCTTGGCGATCACTGCCTGTGGGCCGATGATGAAGCCGAGGCGCAGCCCCGGCGCGAGCACCTTCGAGAACGATCCCATGTAAAGCACATGCGCCGGGGCGAGCGACATGAGGCTCGGCAGGCGCTGGCCTTCATAGTCGAGTTCGCCATACGGATCGTCTTCGATGATCGCCAGGCCGTCGCGCTTGGCAACGGCGGCCAGCGCTTCGCGGCGCGCCATCGGCAGGCGGCGTCCGGTCGGGTTCTGGAAGTTCGGCATGGCATACAGGAAGCGCGCACCCTTCGTTTGCTCGGGCGTGAGCGCCTCGGGCAGCAGACCGTGGTCGTCGGTCGGCACCGGCACATACGTCGGAGCGAACAGCGAGAACGATTGCAGCGCGCCCAGATAGCTCGGCGCTTCGACCAGCACGCGGCTGCCTTCGTCGATGAAGATCTTGCCGATCAGGTCCAGGCCCTGCTGCGACCCGGTGGTGATCAGCACGTTCTCGGGCGCGAGCGTCAGGCCGTCGCGCGAGTAGCGCTTCGCGATCCATTCGCGCAGCGGAGCGAAACCTTCGGTGGCGCTGTATTGCAGTGCGGCCTGCGGCGAGTCGGTCAGTACGCGCTCGGCGGCTGCGCGCATGCGCTCGATGGGGAAGGTCGCGGGCGACGGCAGGCCGCCGGCGAACGAAATGACGTCCGGGCGCTCCGTGACCTTGAGGATTTCGCGAATCGCCGAGCTGGTCAGATGGCGGGCACGTTCGGAATATTGCCAATCATGCATGAGGGTCTCGCTTTGAGAGGGCGGCCGGATCGACCGGCCGCTGATATCGGGCGTTGCGCGTGCCGAGCGCGTGGGGGCTGGCGCAAACGCCTGGGGGGAGACGCGTCGCGGGGCAGGGATCGCATGCGCCGCGACGTGCCTTCAGACCGGTTTGCCCGTGAGTCGCGAGGCGCCGATCTTCATGTGCTTGCCGAGTGCGATAGTCAGGACGACGCCCGCGGCGAAGAGCCACGTTGCCGTGTCGACGTGTTCGCCGAAAAAGAGGGCGGACAGCGCAATCGTAAAGAAAATCTGAAGCAATTGTACTTGGCCCACGCGTGCGATGCCGCCCATGGCCAGACCCGCATACCACGCGAAGAAGCCG
>NZ_KB290546.1:86088-100903 GCF_000282835.1 Pandoraea sp. B-6
CACCCCATGCCTTGCCGCTGACCGGCCACGGCTGATGCCACGCCAGCCAGCCCACCGGCAGCACCAGCACTGGCGACGACACCACGAGCGCCCAACAGATCACCTGCCACCCGCCCATCTCGCGGGCGAGCTTGCCGCCCTCGGCATAGCCGAGCGCACCGATGACCACCGCCAGCAGCATCAGCCCATCGGCCGCATGCAGACTGCCGCCCCCGGCGCGCAGCGCGAAGGCCATCACCAGCACGCTGCCGGCGAGGGCACAGCCCCAGAACCCGCGCGACGGACGCTCGCCGCCGAGCCAATAGGCGTAGATCGCGACACAGAACGGCTGCAAGCCGTTGACGACCGCGCCGTGCGACGCCGGAATCGTCTTCATCGCCCATGCGGAAAACACCGGGAACGCAATGATCACGCCCAACGAGGTGATGGCGAGACTCTTGATCTGGCGTGGCGTGGGCCACGCCTCGCGACGCCACCAGAGCAGGGCGCCCGCAAACACGGAGGCGACCAGCGCGCGCCCCAGCCCATTGAGCAACGGGTTGACTTCCGCGACGACAATGCGTGTCATCGGCAACGTCAGGCTGAAGATCAGCACACCGATCAGTCCGATCAGCATGCCCCGGGATTCACGCGAATTCATGGTGTCGCCTTGTATGTCTGGTTCTGCGTCATCCGCCCGTCATGCGGTGTGCCGGGCGTTTGGTGCGGCGGGCCTAGCGCAACGTGCGCGGCCCGTCGGGGGTTTCGATTTCGGCGGTGAGCGACGGCTCGACCAGCGTGGCTTCGACGTTGACGAGTGCGTCGGCCCCAAGCCACTGCAATTGCGCCTGGATCGCCGCCGCCTGCGGATGGAAGCCGCGCAACGCGGTAACGGCACAATCGGCGCTCGGCAGCGCATCGCTCGGGTGCTGCGCCGAATCCCATTGGATCAGCGTCGGCAGCAGACCTTGTCCGGCGCCTTGCCAAGCGGGCAGACTGCCGTCGTCGGGCACGCCGATCCGCCACGACAGCGCGCCGCGCTGCATCGCCATGACTGGCGCCAACCGCTGCGGATACTGCGCCTGCCAGCGTGGCAGCGAGCGCGGCCGCTCCACGCGCGCCACCCAGTGCGCGAGGTAGGGGCCGCGCTCGAGGCGCGCCTGAACGGCCTCGTCGTCGAGGCCGAACCAGCGCGGCCGGTCTGGCGGCGGGGCTTCCGGGTCGATGGCGATGATCTCTAGGTAAGCGCCACCCCAGAGTCCCAGCAAACTGTTGTGCGTGCCCATGCGGGCGTGCTTGCCGCCGCGCTGCGGTACGACCTCGGTGAGGCCGAGCTGCTCGATGACATGGGCTTCGCCCGCCTCCAGCGTTTGCGCGGCAACGACGAGATGATCCAGTTTCAGGGCTTGGGGTGCGGTCATGGCGGGGTCGGGCGGCAAAATCGATAGCTTACTCCGCCTCGTTCCTTCGTCGGGTCATCCACGCGAGAGTCGCGTCATCGTCCGATTGGCCATGCGCACGGCGAGATCGCGCCACGCCAGTCGCCACCCGGCGCGCACGAGGCGCTTGCCGGCAGACGCGGTGAGTGTGGCCGCGGGATGGCTCACGCGCAGACGCACGCCGTCTTGCCATGTGCCCAGCCACACGCGCTGACCGGCCCGAATCTCAAAACTCTCGCCGGCGTGCAGCCAATGGTCGGCGGGCTCACCTTCCACGGTCAGCCACAGGACACCTTGCAGCACTTGAAGCGATTGCGGCAGGTCGGCAGCCGGGGCCTGCCAGAAGACGGTCTGTTCCCGGTCCAGTTCGAAGAGTCGGATTTCACGCATGGCGGTCTCCAGTTGAGAGGACACTTTATCGGTTAACTCCGGTACAGTACCGGTACAGATGGCAAAGTAATCTTCGGTACAGTTAAGGATTGACAGAGAATTTGGCGCGCGTAGAGTGGCGACCGATGGACAATCCCCGCAATGCCGGGCCGACGCGCAGCAGACACTTTGACCGCGAAGCGGCGGTCAGCTTTGCCCAGGTGGATAGACGATGACGACAACGACCCCCATTTCCCCGCTGGTGCTGGCCGACAACGCCGCGCTCGACACGTCGCGCATGACGCTTGTCGATCAGCTCGTGCATTGGGCGAGCCTGCGCATCGAGGAACGAGTCTTCCTGCCCGGCATGCGCATGCCGTCGATTCGCTCGCTGGCGGAAGACAAGCGTGTGTCGCGCTTTTCCGTCGTCGAGGCGTACGAGCGGCTGGTCGCGCAGGGCTATCTCGAGGCGCGGCGCGGCTCGGGTTTTTACGTGCGCGAGCGGCCTGTGATGCCCGCGCAGAACGCGGCGGCGCCGATGCTCGCGCAGGGGCCGATCGACGTGGCCTGGCTCGTGCGCAGCATGCTTCACTCGGTCGCGCCGGAGCGCGGTCCGGGCATGGGCTATCTGCCGCCGAGCTGGCTCGATGCCGACATGATGACGTCCGCCATGCGCTCGATGAGCCGTCAGTCGAGCGCGCATCTGCTCCAAAGCGGTAACCCGCATGGCTTCCTGCCGCTGCGCGTGCAACTTCAGACACAACTCGCGGAACTCGAAATCGGCGCGCGCCCCGAGCAGATCGTGTTGACATCGGGCATTACGCAGGCGGTGGACTTTCTGCTGCGTCTGTACGTGCGCGCGGGCGATACGGTGCTGGTGGGGGACCCGGCGTGGTTTGTCATGTTCGGCCGCATCGCGTCGCAAGGCGCCCACACCATTGGCGTGCCGTACACCCCCGACGGACTCGACATGCCGGCGCTGGAGCGCCTGGTGCAGCAGCATCGGCCCAAGTTGCTGATCCTCAATTCGATCCTGCAGAACCCGACCGGAACGTCACTGACGGCGGCGCGCGCCTTCCAGATCCTGCGTCTGGCCGAGCAGTACGACTTCATGGTGCTCGAAGACGACATCTACTGCGACCTGTGCCCGTCGCACCAGCCGGTGGCGCGACTGGCGAGTCTCGATCAGCTCAAGCGCGTGATCTACATGGGCAGCTTCTCGAAGACGCTCGCCGCGAACCTGCGGGTGGCGTTCGTGGCGTGTTCGCCGGCGCTGGCGAAGACCTTCGTCGATCACAAGATGCTGTCGGGCTCGACGACGCCGGAGATCAACGAGCGGATCGTCTACAAGGCGCTGACCGAGGGGCATTACCGCCGTCACGTAGAGCGCTTGCGTACGCGTCTCGACGAGGTGCGCGACACCACGCGCCGGCGTCTGGAGCGCATCGGCCTGCGCATGTTCGGCGAACCGACGTCGGGCATGTTTTTCTGGGTCGACACCGGCGTCGATACCAGCGCGGTCGCCGCCGCGGGGCACGAAGCGGGCTTCCTGTTTGCGCCGGGGGCGTTGTTCTCGCCGCGTCAGGCGCCGAGTACCTGGATGCGCATGAATATCGCCTGTTCCAGCGATCCCGCCATGCTGACCTTCCTCTCGCGGCAGCTCGAACTGGCCGCCTGAGCGGGCGTGGGCGCGAGCCCGATGGTGGCGGTTCGACCGTCTCACTGGCACGGCGCTTCGCCAGGTTTTGCCGTAATTTCCCGTATCGTCGCGCAAGCTGCCGCGAAATAACCCTTCTGCTGGCCTTGAAATGCCGGCCCGCCGTCCCTATTTTCATCGGGTACCGCCGCTCCGGCAGCGCGCGCGCAAGTGCGCCGGCCGGCGGTCAGTGTCGATATTCCATCCATCTCACCGATTCACGAGGATTCCCGACCATGGCGCAAGACACCATGAGCTTTCAGGCAGAAGTCAAACAGCTTCTGCAACTGATGATTCATTCGCTGTACAGCAACAAGGAAATCTTCCTGCGCGAACTGATCTCCAACGCTTCGGATGCCGCCGACAAGCTGCGCTTCGAGGCGATCAACGACGCCGCGCTGTACGAGCAGGATCCGGAACTCAAGATTCGCGTGTCGTTCGACAAGGACGCCCGCACCGTCACCATCGAGGACAACGGCATCGGCATGAGCCGCGAGGAAGCCATCGCGCATCTCGGCACGATCGCCAAGTCCGGCACCAAGGAGTTCTTCTCGCGCCTGTCGGGCGATCAGCAGAAGGACGCCGCGCTCATCGGCCAGTTCGGCGTGGGCTTCTACTCGGGCTTCATCGTGGCCGATCGCATGACGGTCGAGTCTCGCCGAGCCGGGCTGCCGGCTTCGGAGGGCGTGCGCTGGTCGTCGGCGGGCGAGGGCGACTTCACGGTCGAGACCATCGAGCGCGCCCCGCGCGGCACCGCCATCACGCTGCATCTGCGCGACGGCGAAGACGAACTGCTCTCGTCGTGGCAACTTCAGTCGATCATTCGCAAGTATTCGGATCACATCTCGCTGCCGATCGTCATGCGCGGCGAAACATGGGACGAAGAAAAGCAGGCGATGGTGCCCGCCGAGTCCGACGAGACCGTCAACCAGGCGAGCGCGCTGTGGACCCGCAGCAAGAGCGAGATCACGGACGAGCAGTACACGCAGTTCTATCAGCACATCGCGCACGATATGCAGGCGCCGCTGGCATGGACGCACAACCGCGTCGAAGGGCGCAGCGAATATACGCAACTGCTGTACGTGCCGGGCCATGCGCCGTACGATCTCTGGGATCGCAATTCGCAGGGCGGGCTGAAGTTGTACGTCAAGCGCGTGTTCATCATGGACGACGCGGAACAACTGCTGCCGAACTACCTGCGCTTCGTGCGCGGGGTGGTCGACTCCGCCGATCTGCCGCTCAATGTGTCGCGTGAAATCCTGCAGGAAAGCCGCGATGTGAAGGCGATCCGCGAAGGCTGCGCAAAGCGTGTGTTGGGACTGCTGGAAGATCTGGCCGAGAACCAGAAGGACAAGTACACGCAGTTCTGGGGCGCGTTCGGGCAGGTGCTCAAGGAAGGCACGGGCGAGGATCAGGCGAATCGCGAGCGCATTGCCAAGCTGTTGCGCTTTGCTAGCACGCACAACGATTCGGCCGAGCAGAACGTGTCGCTGGCCGACTACATCGGCCGCATGAAGGACGGTCAGGACAAGATTTACTACGTCACGGCCGAGAGCTGGGTGGCGGCAAGCCATAGTCCGCACCTGGAAGTATTCCGCAAGAAGGGCGTGGAAGTGTTGCTGCTGACCGATCGCGTCGACGAGTGGATGCTCTCGTACGTGCACGACTTCGACGGCAAGGCGCTCGTGAGCGTGGCGCGTGGCGATCTGGATCTGGGCGCGCTGGAAGATGCGAGGGAAAAGGCTGCCCAGGAGAAGACCAGCGGCGACCTCAAGCCGCTCATCGAGAAGATGAAGGAAGTGCTCGGCGACAAGGCCAAGGACGTGCGTGTGACGTTCCGTCTGACCGATTCGCCGTCGTGCCTGGTGTCGGATGAGAACGACATGAGCGGCACGCTCCAGCGCTTGATGAAGGCGGCGGGGCAGAAGATGCCGGAATTCCGTCCGATTCTCGAAATCAACCCGGAGCATGCGTTGATCCAGCGTCTGACGGCAGAGCGTGCCGATCTGGCGGACTGGGCGCAACTGCTGTTCGATCAGGCGCTGCTGGCCGAAGGCGGCAGCCTGGAAGATCCGGCGGCGTATGTGAAGCGTACGAACGCGTTGCTGCTCGCCGCGCAGTGAGCGCGCCAGTGCAGACCGCGCAGCGCTGACCATGGCGTTGCCGATGGGCCCCCGCGTCGATATGTCGCGGGGGCCTTTTTGTTTTTGGGCGCGAGCGTTACGGGGCGGCGGATCAAGGGTGGCGGGCCGGTGTCCGCAGACCGGCTCCAATGCCGCCGCTGCGTGACGTGTGGGCGGTGCGCCGTCGCCTTGCGCCTTTATAATGCCGAGCCATGACTTTCCGATTTGATGTGGGGGGGCGGCGCTGGCAGGCTGTCCCGGCGCCGGCGCTTTCGCGTCGTCATAAAGATTGGCTTACCCGGGGCGGCGCGCTCACGCGTCATCTGTCGACCCTGGGGCGCGTGAGCGTGCGCGTCGTGGCGGAGCGAGTGATGCCCGCCGACGCGGACCAATGCCGCGCCATCGGTGTGCCATTGCGCACGCCGATGTGGGCCCGCGATGTCATCCTGCTGGTCGACGGCGAGCCAGTGGTCGTGGCGCACAGCGTCACGCCGCTCGCCTATAGCCGCTCGATCTGGCAGGCTATGCGTCGCTTGCGTACGCGACCGCTGGCCGATCTGCTCTATCACGATCCCACCGTCACGCGGTCCATGCTGGTGTCGTGCCCGCTTGCGCCGCGTCATCTGTTGCACGGCCGTGCGCGTCATGATGCGCGCGACCCGCTCGTCGGTGCGAATCCACGTGCGCGGTTGTGGGCGCGTCGGTCGGTCTTCGTACGCCGTGGCGCGCCGTTGCTTGTCACCGAAGCGTTTCTGCCGCGTTTCTGGCGGCGTTTGGAAGCGACGCACGGTGCGCTGGCTCACGACGGATGCGTGTCATGACGACGGACCTCATCCCTGAGCGCAAACGCAACTTTCCGCCGGTGGTGGACGCGCAAACGCGCGTGCTGATTCTCGGCAGCCTGCCCGGCGACGTCTCGCTCGCGCATCAGCAGTATTACGCGCATCCACAGAATCGCTTCTGGCATCTGGTGGGCGATACGATCCGCGTCGACCTGCCGTCGCTCGCCTACGATGCGAAGCTGCAGGCGCTGCTCGCCCATCGCATCGGGTTGTGGGACGTAGTCGCCGAGGCCCGGCGCAACGGCAGCCTCGACAGCAATATCCGCGACCATACGGGCAACGACCTGATCGGGCTCATCGAGACGCTGCCGGATCTCGAGGTGATCGCATTCAATGGCGGCACGGCGGCCCGGCTGGGCATGAAAGCGCTCGCACACCACGCGGATCGGTACCGGATCGTGATGCTGCCCTCCAGCAGCCCGGCCTACACATTGGCCTACGCAGAAAAGCTGCGCATGTGGCAGGCATTGACCGCGTGACGGCCTGTCGAGCGGCGCGTCCGGGGTAGCTCGGTCATGCCCGCGCGTGGCTGCACGCAACTGTGCGAGGCGCGATTCGTAGCGATCCACGGGTGTCGGCGCATCAAACCCTGGCTGAACCTTTGGACTTGTCGTTCGAGCCGACGACGTTGCGGATCAACTGATCCATCTCCTTGATGATGTCTGCAAGCACCTGCGTGATCACCGCAAACTCCCTGCCATGCTCCCCCGCCCGAGCCGCCGAGATGCGCGCATTGAGCGCAACGATGTTGGCTTGCATCGAAATACCGCTGAGGCGCTCCACGAGGTCGGTCTGGCGTTTGCGCACGGCAACTTCGCAACGGTGCATTTCCTCCTGATAGGCCTGGGTGACGGTCTGTAGCAGGTCAAGTAGCGGGGTGGCCTGTGCGACCAGGGCATCGAGGGATGACGCTTGCCGATGGGTGTCCGCCAAAGGGGCGTCTATCACGGCGCTGACCTGGGCGATGAAATCACGGATACGAGCGTCGGCGCGCGGACTGCCGAAATAAAGCTGCTGCAAGGCGCTGGAGAACGCGCCAGGGAAACGCTCATTGCCCGTCGCGAGATCCGAATGCGCCGACTCGAACATCGACAGACACTGGCGTGCGATATCGAGCGCGGCCGTGTCCCCACGCGAAGCGAGCAACAACTGAAGGATGATCCGTTGCGACAGCATGCGCTGCCTGCCGGAGAGGTTGATCAATGTGCCGAGGGTTTCGGCGGACACTTCGGCCTCGGTTGATTGCGTAGAAAAAGCGTTCATGCCATGCCTTACAGAGAGTGTCGACGCAGAGGCGCGCCGTGCTGAGCGGCAAAGCAAAAGCGCCCCGAAGCGAGATGCCTGCAAACCGGTTGCCCGGTGCGTGGTCATCTCGCTTCGGGGCGCCATTGCCCGGGACGCTCCTTTTCGGAGCATGTCATCGCGACTTGCCAGTTTGTTTTCAGGCCGCCGTTGGCCTGTGCGTGTCTTTTGCAATATCCATGCCATCGCTCATTGCAGCGGCCCTGGGCGTCGGGGCGCAGCGAAATGGTGCGGCGGATCCTGCCCGGGGCACTGATCTTGTGCCGGATGCGTCATCGCGACGCGTGCGTTGCGGCGTCTCGACGGGGCGGGAAGCGAACCCGGTACAATGCGTTCCCATCGGAATCTCCCGAGTTTCATTGAAGGACACATGACCCTCATCAAACGCAAATCCATCGAAGCCGAAGCATTCGTCAGCGACGAGCGCACCGTCCGTTCCTCCCGTCCCGCGTACAAGCCGCGTTTCGCGCCGGTGACGTTTTCCGAAATGGGGGGCGTGCGTTACCTGCACTTTGGCACCCCGTGGGTGCAAGGGGCAATGCGTCTGTCCAAGCCTGACCGGATCGAGCTGGAATACGCGCAACAGATGATGGCGTGGCTGCTGTTCATGCGTGCGCCCAAGCACGTGGTGCAACTGGGTCTCGGCACTGGGTCGCTCACCAAGTTCTCGCATCGCCAGTTCCCGCGTACACAGGTCACCGCCGTGGAGCTGAACCCGGCCGTGGTCGTGGCGGCGCGCACCATGTTCAGCCTGCCCGATGACTCGCGCCGATTGAAGGTGCTGGAAGCGGATGCCTGGGATTTCGTCACCGACCCGGCGAGGCATGGCACGGTCGACGTGTTGCAAGTCGATCTCTACGACGCGACCGCACGTGGCCCGGTGCATGACACGCCCGCGTTCTACAAGGCCTGCCGCGCCACGCTGAGCGCACCCGGCATGCTGACGACGAATCTGTTCGGCGATCACGACAGCTATCCGAAGAACATCCGTCGCCTGCGTCAAGCTTTCGATAATCGCGTGATCGAATTCCCTGAAGTGCACGACGGCAACGTGATCGTGCTGGCCTTCAACGGTCCGCTGCTCTCGGTGGAGTGGAAGGATGTGGAAGCCCGCGCGAAGGTGGTGGAAGCCGCCACGGGCCTGCCGGCCAAGCGTTGGGTCAAGCAGCTTCGCTCGGCCAACGGCGACGGTGGTCCGGTGCTGACGATCTGACGTCAGAGCGTCGGCGCACCTCTGCGCATCTCGGCGCGGCGATGCCTGTCGTGGATGTAAAAAAGCCAGCCGCGAGGCTGGCTTTTCATTGGGTGCGACGGACGTGGCCTTCTCAGGCTGCGACTTCCTCGATGCTCAGCGCCTCGCCACCGGCCACGATCGCCAGCAGGCGGTCGACGTTCGGGTGCGCGCCCGGACGATTGCGCGCATCCGCCGTGTGTTCGCCGAAGACCGCCAGCCCGTGCTCGGCCGCTTTGGCGTCAAGCGTGCCAAAGGCCTGCTTCAGATAGTGGTACACGGCGAGCGAGCCTTGCTTGCCCGGTGCGTTCTCGATGGTCGCCACGACTGCGCCCGTGCCGTCGCGTAGCGCAATGCGCGCGATGCCCTCGATGCTGCCGACGGCGGCCATCTGTGCGAGGTTGTCCTTGAAGACCGGGGTCGGTTCGATCATTGCCATGGGGGTGCGGCTCCTGCGGTTACGTTGCGTTCGAAAAATGTTGCGGGCCGAATGGTATCACTCCGGCCCGCGCGGCTTCACACAACGCTCACGGGCGCCGCCATTGCAGGATCGTCAGCGTCAGCACGCCTGCGATCAGGCCCCAGAACGCCGAGCCGATGGACAACAGCGTCAGGCCCGACGCCGTCACCATGAACGTGATGAGCGCCGCTTCGCGCTGGCGCATGTCGTGCATGGCGTTGGCCAGGCCGTTCATGATCGAGCCGAACAGGGCGAGCGCGGCAATCGAGACCACGAGGGCCTTCGGAAACGCCGCGAACAAGGCGGCGATGGTCGCCCCGAACGTGCCCGCGATCAGATAGAACGCGCCGGACCATACGGCGGCCGTGTAACGCTTGGCCGGGTCCTCGTGGGCCTCGCGTCCGGTGCAGATGGCTGCCGTGATGGCCGCCAGATGGATACCGTGCGAGCCGAACGGCGCGAGCAGCACCGAGGCGATCCCCGTCGTCGAAATGAGGGGAGAGGCCGGCACGGTGTAACCGTCGGCACGCAGCACGGCGAGCCCGGGCACATTTTGCGAGGCCATCGCCACCACGAACAACGGGATCGCGATGCTGATCGTGGCCGACAGCGAGAACGAGGGCGTAGTCCACACGGGCTTCGCAAGCGCGATGTGGAAGTGGCTGAAATCGAGCAAGCCTGCGCCGCCCGCGACCGAAGTGCCTACGATCAGCGCCAGCAGAATGGCGTAACGCGACGCAAACCGTTTGACGACGAGATACGTGAAGAACATCGCAAGCACGAGCGCCGTCTGGTGCTGCGCCGCGACGAAGATCTCCAGCCCGATGCGAAACAGGATCCCCGCGAGCAGCGCAGACGCCAGCGCTGGCGGTACGCGGCGCATGATCGTCTCGAAGCCCCCGGTCAGCCCACACAGGGCGATGAGGGCATTGCAGACGATGAACGCGCCGATGGCCTCGCCATAGGGCACGCCCGGTAGCGAAGTAATCAGTAGCGCGGCGCCCGGCGTGGACCACGCCACGACCACCGGCGTGCGATAGCGCAGCGATAGCCCGATGGTCGTCACGCCCATGCCGATGGAGAGCGCCCAGATCCACGACGAAATCTGCGCGGGGGTGAGATGGGCGGCCTGTCCGGCCTGGAACATCAGGACGAGCGAGCTGGTGTAGCCCGTCATCATGGCAACGAAGCCGGCGACGATGGCCGACGGCGACGTGTCCGCCAACGGCCGGAGCGGTGGCAGGGGAGTCGTGCTGGACGTCATGATGGGAAGCGGTCTCTGGGTTCTTGTTACGTTGTTGGTGCGTTGCCTTGCCGCGCCCTGCGACGCCGGGCGGCGAGCCTTACTTGCTCAGCGCGCGCATGGCCGACTCCAGTCCGGCGAGCGTGATCGGATACATGCGGCCCGCGAATAGCTGACGAATGACCGAGATCGACTGGCGATATTGCCATATCGCCTCGGGCTCCGGATTGAGCCAGGCGTGACGCGGGTAGCGGTCGATGAAGCGGCGTAGCCACACCGCTCCGGCTTCCGCGTTGTTGTACTCGACCGAGCCGCCCGCCTGCAGCACTTCGTACGGACTCATCGTCGCGTCGCCCACGAAGATCAGTTTGTAGTCGGGCGGGTATTTGCGCAGCACGTCCCATGTGTCGAAGCGTTCGTTATGGCGGCGTCGGTTCTGCCGCCACAAATAGTCGTAGACGCAGTTGTGGAAGTAGTAGAACTCAAGATGCTTGAATTCGGACTTCGCCGCGGAGAACAGCTCTTCGGTACGCGCGATGTGGTCGTCCATCGAACCGCCCACGTCGAGCAGCATCAACACCTTCACGTTGTTATGACGCTCCGGCACGAGCTTCAGGTCGAGCCAGCCGGCGTTGGCCGCCGTCGAGCGAATGGTGTCGTCGAGGTCCAGCTCCTCCGCGGCCCCCTCGCGCGCGAACTTGCGCAGACGCCGCAACGCCACCTTGATGTTGCGCGTGCCGAGTTCGACGGCGTCGTCGTAGTCGCGGTAAGTGCGCTGGTCCCACACCTTCACCGCCGTGCGATTGCCGTTGCTCTCGCCGCCGATGCGGATGCCTTCGGGGTTGAAGCCGCCATTGCCGAACGGCGAGGTGCCGCCGGTGCCGATCCACTTGTTGCCGCCTTCGTGGCGGCCTTTCTGCTCGTCGAACAGTTGCTTCAGGCGCTCCATGAGCTTGTCGATCCCGCCCAACGCCTGAATGCGCGCCTTGTCTTCGGGCGACAATTCGCGTTGCATGCGCTTCTTGAGCCATTCGAGCGGCACCTCGCCCGAGGCGTCGACGATTTGTTGCACGCCTTTGAAGTACGCACCGAAGGCCTGATCGAACTTGTCGTAGTGCTTCTCGTCCTTGATGAGCGATAGACGCGCCAGATAGTAGAACTCGTCGAGCGAGGGCGCGATGACCTGACGCTGCAGCGCTTCGAGCAGCGTCAGGTATTCCTTGACCGAGACCGGCAGCTTCGCCGCGCGCAAGGTATAGAAGAAGTCGATCAGCATGACGGCGGCGCGCTTACCGATTGGCGCGATTCATGAAAATGAGGCGCTCGAACAGGTGCATGTCCTGTTCGTTCTTGAGCAGGGCGCCGGCCAGCGGCGGAATTGCGAGCTTGTTGTCGGCGCTGCGCAGCGCTTCCGGGCCGATCTCCTCGGCCATGAGCAGCTTGAGCCAGTCGATCAGCTCCGAGGTCGACGGCTTCTTCTTGAGTCCGGGAATATCGCGTACCTCGAAGAAGGTCGCCATCGCGGCGTTCACCAGCTCGCGGCGAATGTTCGGGAAATGCACGTCGATGATCGACTGCATCGTCGACGGCTCGGGGAACTTGATGTAGTGGAAGAAGCAGCGGCGCAGGAAAGCGTCGGGCAGCTCCTTTTCGTTGTTCGACGTGATGATGACCAGCGGGCGATGGCGTGCCTTCACGAGCTGGCGCGTCTCGTACACATAGAACTCCATGCGGTCGAGTTCGCGCAGCAGATCGTTGGGGAATTCGATGTCGGCCTTGTCGATTTCGTCGATCAGCAGCACGACGGGCTGGTCGGCCTCGAAGGCCTGCCAGAGCACGCCCTTGACGATGTAGTTGGCGATATCGCGCACCCGCTCGTCGCCCAGCTGCGAATCGCGCAGTCGCGAGACGGCGTCGTATTCGTAAAGGCCTTGCTGGGCCTTGGTGGTGGACTTCACGTGCCATTGCAGCAGCGGCATGTCGAGCGCGGCGGCGACTTCCTCCGCGAGCATCGTCTTGCCGGTGCCGGGTTCGCCCTTGATGAGCAGCGGTCGTTGCAGCGTGGCCGCCGCGTTCACGGCGAGCTTGAGGTCGTCGGTCGCGACGTACTGGGAAGAGCCTTCGAAGCGCATTGTCTGAGCCGTCCGCAAACAGCCGGCCTACCGGCCGGGCAGGGAAAAAGTTCAGTATAAGACATTGCGCATACGGCGCGCTCGGGCAGTGGAAATTGGCTGTGACATCAAAGGCTTGCGGGAAAACTTCGGAGAACTGTGCGGGTCAGCCCCGAGTTTGCGGACCGAAGGCTGTGGGTTACAATCGATTGCTTTTTTCACAGGACGGTGGCCTTGGAGTCGGGCCGTCGCCCTGCGTGTTGCGGGCCGGTATTCCAACCAAAAACGTTCCCAAGAAGACCATGAAAAAGTTCCTCACGATGATGGCGCTGGCGCTCGGCAGCACGTCGTTCATGTCGCTCGGCGCGGCGCATGCGGCCGATCTCAAGCCCAATCTCGACGCGGCGAAGGACAAGGTCGCCATGTGTATTGGCTGCCACGGCATTCCCGACTATCGCACCGCGTTTCCCGAGGTCTATCACGTGCCCCGGCTCGGCGGACAGAATGCAAAGTACCTTGAAAACGCCCTGAAGGAGTACGCCAAGGGCGACCGCAAGTTCCAGACGATGCATGGCATCGCAGCCACGTTGACCGAGCAGGACATCGTCGACATTGCCGCCTACTACGCGGCGCAGACGGCGTCGACGCCGGTCAATCCCCAGAAGTAAAACGTGCGTGGCTGAGGAGAACACGATGAAGCATTCGATGGTAAAGGCCGCCGCGGCGGCATCCCTGGCGCTCGGCGCCGTGCTCGCGGGTGGGGTCGGCTCGGCGTTTGCCGCCGGCAACGTCGCCAATGGACGCGCGCTCGTCGAGAAAGGCATGTGCGTGAGCTGCCACGGCGCCAATCTGAACGCGCCGATCAGCCCCGAGTATCCTAAGCTGGCCGGTCAGTACGCAGACTACGTTTATAACGCGCTGCGGGCGTATCAGAACGAAACCAGCCTGATTTACGGTCGCAGCAACGCGATCATGAAGACGCAGGTCATGTCCAATCCCGCCACGGTCGGTAAGGACGGCAAGCCGCGTCCGTTCACCTCGCAGGAGTTGCGTGACATTTCGGCCTATGTCGAATCGCTGCCCGGCGATCTCGTCACGAAGAAGTAAGCGGACCGGCCGCAATATCCAGCATCGGGATCAGGCACGACGGTGACCCTCAGGGGAACCGTCGTCGTCAGCGCTCAGCGCGACGCTTGCTGCTCGATACGCTGCAGGTAGGCGTCCGAGTCGGGCGGCTGGCCGCTGCGTTGGGCTTCCCAGAGCGTTTGTCCCAGGCACTCCATGATGCGGTGCTGCGCCTCGTGGGGCGAATCGAGCCGTTGGCTCAGTTTCTCGTAGGCGGCACGAATGCCCGGCGGCTGGTCGATCGAGACCTGCTCGCTGATCGCCAGGTGCATCGACAAATGCAGGAACGGGTTGGTCTGCCCTGCCTCGGGCGAGTAGTCGCGCTCGTTGGCGTCTTCGGTGTCGGACAGCGCGTCGTGATACTCGGGATGGGCTTGGATCCAGTCGGCGGCCATGGTCTCGAGCGGCGTGAGAATGCTGCCGCTGCGCTGCTTTTGCCAGGTGGTGCAGAAGAATTGCCGGACTTCATCGCGGCTCGGATTGAACATGGGGACTCCGTGGGGTTCTGATGTCGCCGCTTGCGGCGCGCCGCCCCTTGACTACAATGGCGGATCGATCGCTGCCGTGCATCGTGCCAGGCGCAGGGGAAACGCGCCGCCAACGCCTGAAAATCTCGCCGTATTGTCGCTCAATTTATCCAGTCATGTCGCAAAGCCCTCGCGCGCACGCGCTCACCGGCAACGCCGCCGTCATGCCGCAGGCCCCCCGTCCCTCGGCCTGGACCGGCGTCGCGCTGATCGCCGTGTCGGCGTCCGCGTTCGGCGCCATGGCCATCTTCGCGCGGGCCGCGGCGGCGTCTGGCGCGGACATCTTCGCGATGCTGCTGTTTCGCTTTTTCGTCGCCGCGGTCCTGCTGCTGGCCTGGTGTCGGTTGCAGCGGGGGCGCTTCCCGTCG